>NZ_JBQGUZ010000011.1:0-116139 GCF_052078135.1 Acinetobacter lwoffii | reverse complement strand
CGACTTCGGAGCCTTTTTCTACGACACAAACGGACAAATCGTTTAAGTTGTTTTCAATTGCAAGTTGACGGATTTTGATCGCAGCAGAAAGACCCGCAGGGCCTGCGCCTATGATGACGACGTCAAACTCCATCGATTCTCTTGTTATATCTTCCATAATATAAAATCCAATTTCGCTATACGATATTTATAGCATTATCTAAATCGGTTATGAAGCTTATTTTTGATCTTTTTATTTGGAATAGGAATTTATCTTTTTTAAATCTTATCTATTTCGCAGCATTAAAAAGGTTTGCTGAGAATTCTGGATAAAGGAAGAAGATGTGTAGATTGGGTATTCAATAAAAGAGCGACTTAATGTCGCTCTGATAATTAATTTTTTATATGTTATTGAGATTCATTGCAATATTATTCACCATGTGAATCAGACGCGGTCCAATTTCATTTTCCAGTTTTTCCTGATTTAACAGATAACTTGGGGCACCACAGTTAAACGTTAATATCCCATGTTTGGGGTGAACCAACGGAACTGCCACGGAATTCACATCCTTAGCCCAGTCACCTAAAGACAGACAGTAGCCATAATCCTGATAATCACGGATTGCACGTTCCAGATTACGCTTGATGGTTGGCCACTGATCTTCGTTTCTTTTCTTGATGGCATCAAATAAATATTCGCGTTCCTTCACATCCATCGCTGCCAGACAGGCCCGTCCCATGGCACTGCTATAAATCGGTAAAGTCGAACCGACAGGGCGGCGCATGGTTAGCGTCGATTCTGTATGTACCACTTCCAGATAAATCATGCTCAAACGGTCACGGGTAGCCATTGCCACAGGGGCTTGGGAATAACGGGACATTTCTTCCATAAACGGATAAGCCTGAGTCCGCGCAGAAATATTACTCAAAGCTGCATAACCCAAAGCCAATACGCCAACATCCAACAGATATTTCGTGGTATTCGGTAGTTGTTTTAAATAACCTAAAGAAACCAGGGTGCTGGTAATACGGGCCACAGTTGGCTTGGGTAAGTTGGTTAATTGTGCAATTTCCTGATTGCCAAGCAATTGATTGGTCGCTGAAAAGCAACGTAAGATTTCCAATCCACGCGCAATAGATGCAATAAATTGAGGATTGTTTTCTCTATGAATATGTGAAATCGGATCTAAACGGATTTCGTCGAAATTGGGAATTTCACCAGTTTTATTTTTTGTCATGTTCAAGGCAATTAAGGTTAAATTAGTAAATATGATAACAATATAATTTCACGATACAAAATAAAACACTTCTATAAAAGATAAAATATAGGAAATAGTACCGAAATTATTTGTGGTCGGAAAGAATCCTGTTACCCAAGTTTAAAGACAATATGAAATCATCTAGTTTTTTAGGTTTAATACGTAGCCCACACATTTAAGAAGTTTCGATTTCTCCGAAAGAGTCAGGGATCGATAAGTATTACAGCAAGAAAAAAGGTTTAATTATCTATTCAAAAAAACTGATAAATAAAACAATCATTCATTAAAATATTTCGTATCGTGAAATTAAATCTTAAACACAAATCAACTGGAATACCAGAGAAATTTCATTTTTTGTTTAAAAAATAAAATTTTTAATAATTTTACTTGCTCAAAATGATTTTATATGATTATTTATTTCGTAATACGAAACAAAAATAAGGGTAAAGGAATTTACCTAAATTATATCCATGGAGATTCATATGATTCGTGATCCGGAAATGTTAGACCAACTTCTGTCAACGATTCGCGATTTTGTAAAAAATGAACTGGTGCCTCTTGAGCATGAAGTAGAAGAGAACAACGCCATTCCTGAACATATTGTGGAACAGATGAAAGAGCTGGGCTTGTTTGGCCTGACGATTCCTGAAGAATATGGTGGTTTAGGCATTACCATGGAAGAAGAAATTCTGGTCGCGATGGAGTTAGGTCATACATCAGCTGCATTCCGCTCTTTAATTGGTACTAACAACGGCATTGGCTCAAGTGGCATCATTATCGACGGTACAGAAGAACAAAAACAGAAATATTTACCGCGTTATGCAACGGGCGAAATTATTGGTTCATTCTGTTTGACCGAACCGGATTCCGGCTCAGACGCTGCTGCTTTAAAAACCAGTGCAGTCAAAGACGGCGATTATTATATTTTAAACGGAACTAAACGCTTTATCACCAATGCGCCACGCGCCACGACATTTACCGTGATGGCACGTACCAATCAAGAGATTAAAGGTGCGAGCGGTATTTCAGCATTTCTAGTCGAAGCAGGCACACTTGGTTTAAGCCTAGGTAAAATTGACAAGAAAATGGGCCAACATGGTTCCTATACCTGTGATGTAATTTTTGATAACTGTAAAGTGCATAAAGATCAGCTGATTGGCGGTGTAGAAGGGATTGGCTTCAAAACAGCAATGCGCGTTCTAGATAAGGGCCGTCTGCACATTGCCGGTTATAGCGTCGGCATGGCAGAGCGTATGCTGGAAGATGCACTTAACTATGCAGTGGAACGCAAACAGTTTGGCCAGCCCATTGCGAATTTCCAGCTAATCCAAGGTATGTTGGCAGACTCCAAAGCCGAGATTTATGCAGCCAAATGTATGGTGCTGGATGCTGCGCGTCTACGTGATGCTGGCCAAAATGTTACGACTGAAGCCTCTTGTGCCAAAATGTTTGCAACTGAAATGTGTGGTCGAGTTGCTGATCGCTGTTTGCAGATTCATGGTGGAGCGGGTTATATCAGTGAATATTCAATTGAACGTTTCTACCGTGATGTGCGTCTGTTCCGTTTATATGAAGGAACCACACAAATCCAGCAAATTATTATTGCGCGTGAAATGATTAAACAAGCAACCGCCTAATCTCATAATTTTAAAATAAGGAAATATTAAAATGACGACAAAAATTAGATTTGATTGGCAAGACCCGTTTTTAATAGAACAGCAACTGACATCAGAAGAGCGCATGATTCGCGATGCAGCGGCAGCGTACTGTCAAGACAAACTGATGCCGCGTGTACTGGAACAGTTCCGTCATGAAAAAACCGATCCGGCTATTTTCCGTGAGATGGGTGAACTTGGTCTGCTAGGCCCAACTATTCCTGAACAGTACGGTGGTGCAGGTTTAAATTATGTCAGTTATGGTCTGATTGCCCGTGAAGTTGAACGTGTCGATTCAGGTTATCGCTCAATGGCCAGCGTACAAAGCTCTCTGGTGATGGTGCCAATTAATGAATTTGGTTCTGAAGAGCAAAAGCAGAAGTATTTACCAAAATTAGCAACCGGTGAGTATATTGGTTGCTTCGGCCTGACCGAGCCGGATCATGGTTCGGATCCGGGCAGCATGATTACCCGTGCCAAAAAAGTCGAGGGTGGTTACCGTTTAACTGGCGCAAAAATGTGGATTACCAACAGCCCGATTGCTGATGTATTTGTAGTTTGGGCTAAAGAAGTTTCTGCCGAAGGTAATGTCGGTGACATTCGTGGCTTTATTCTAGAAAAAGGCTGGGAAGGGCTTTCTGCTCCAGCGATTCACGGTAAAGTGGGTCTACGTGCCTCGATCACCGGTGAAATTGTAATGGATAACGTCTTTGTTCCAGAAGAAAATGCATTTCCGGAAGTTCGTGGTTTAAAAGGGCCTTTTACTTGCTTGAATAGTGCGCGTTACGGGATTGCATGGGGTGCCATGGGAGCTGCAGAATTCTGCTGGCATACCGCACATCAATACACCATGGATCGTAAACAGTTTGGCCGACCACTTGCTGCGAATCAGTTAATTCAGAAAAAACTGGCAGATATGCAAACTGAAATTGCCCTTGGCTTACAGGTGGCTTTACGTTTTGGCCGCATGAAAGATGAGGGCATTGCGTCAGTTGAAGGTACGTCTTTAATTAAGCGTAATAACTGCGGCAAGGCGCTGGATATTGCCCGTTTGGCCCGTGACATGATGGGCGGTAACGGGATTAGCGATGAATTCGGTGTGGCCCGTCATCTGGTTAATCTGGAAGTGGTAAATACCTATGAAGGTACCCATGATGTACATGCCTTGATTTTAGGTCGTGCACAAACCGGAATTGCAGCCTTTTGCAACTAAACCTGAGATCTACCTCTAGCCAGCATTGCTGGCTAGATTGTTTTCGGGGTTAAGAATCGCGGCTTAATCACATCTTTCAATGTATTGCTACGTGATTTCTGCAGAGAAAATTTATCAAGAACTTTGAAAATCATTTTATACCACCTTGCTAAAGCGTGGTAATGATCAGCGAATATTCTATATTTCACCTAAATAATTAAGTGAAATATGCGTTTTAAAAAGGCACAGGAGTGCCGAAAAGTAGAAAGAGCATTATGGATACGATCAGTTCACAACAACACCCAGTGGAAGGTGGAAACGAACCCAAGCAAAGAGTCTGGATTCTGGCCTTTATTTTCTCATTTTTGGCATTATTGGTTGATGGTGCTGATATTGCGTTATTAGCCTACAGTCTGACCAGTCTGAAACAAGAGTTTTCATTAAGTAATATGCAGGCCGGTGCCTTAGGGAGCTGGACGCTTGCAGGCATGGCTATCGGCGGTTTTTTTGGTGGCTGGGCATGTGACCGTTTTGGCCGGGTTCGTGTGATCGTCATTGCCATTGCATTATTTTCTTCATTAACCTTCTGGTTAGGATTCGTAGAAAGTTATGATCAGTTCAAATGGCTGCGCTTTACGTCTGCGATTGGACTAGGTGCTCTATATATTGCCTGTAACACACTCATGGCAGAGTATGTACCCACCAAATATCGCTCTACAGTATTGGCAACGCTTATGACTGGCTGGACTTTAGGCTCGGTGGTCGCAACTGTTCTGGCTGGATGGCTATTGCCTGAATTTGGCTGGCGATACCTCTATTATATTGCCATTATTCCAATTGTACTGGCCTTCGCGATGTACTTCTTGGTGCCTGAGCCGAAAGCCTGGTTAGATGCGCGTAAAGCACGCCTGGATGCAAAAGCCAGTGGTATTCTGCAGGAAAAACCAAAAAATACTTTTAAAATGATTTTTGAAGATGCACTTAGCCGTCGCATGTTTATCCTCTGGTCCTTCAGTACCGCATTTTTACAGTTTGGATATTATGGAGTCAGCAACTGGCTACCGGCGTATTTAGAGACTGATCTGGGAATCAAGTTTAAAGAAATGACCATGTATATGATCGGGACTTTCCTGATCATGATGTGTACCAAAGTTATTGCTGGTTTTATCGCTGACCGGATTGGCCGTCGTGCGGTATTTGCTTTCGGCACTATGGGTACTGCAATTTTTATCCCTGTGATTGTCTTTGGTAATACGCCGGATAATATCCTCTGGCTGATGTTATTTTTCGGTTTTCTCTATGGTATTCCATACGGTATTAATGCGACTTACATGACAGAAAGCTTCTCCACCAAAGTGCGTGGAACAGCAGTGGGTGGGGCATATAACGTAGGCCGACTGGGTGCGGTGTTTGCACCTCTTACCATTGGCTATTTTGCTCAAGGAGGCTCAATTGGTACCGGCTTACTGATTATGGGCATTGCCTATTTTCTTTGCGGCCTGATACCCGCTTTCTTTATTAAAGACCGCTTATTTGATCCACAAAAGGCAGATTAATCTGCAATTGCAATATAGATAGAACATGCTAGGAAGCAATATGATGAATAAAATCACACAGGATATCGAGACAGTACTCAAGCAAATTCCTGATGGTGCACACATTATGACCAGTGGTTTTGGCCTGGCAGGTCAGCCGGTAGAATTAATCGAAGCATTAATTGACTTTGGTCCTAGAGACTTAACTATTATTAACAACAATGCAGCTTCTGGAGATCGTGGTCTAACCAATCTGCTGTTGTCTGGACTGGTTAAAAAAATGATCTGTTCATTTCCACGGGCCAATAACTCAACCGTATTTGAAGACCTGTATAAAGCCGGAAAAGTTGAGCTGGAACTGGTGCCACAGGGTAATCTGGCCTGTCGTATTCAGGCAGCCGGTGCTGGCTTAGGGGCTGTTTTTACTCCAACCGGTTTTGGTACCAAAATAGCTGAGGGTAAAGAAACCCGTAATATCAATGGAAAAGATTATGTGTTGGAATATCCGATTCATGCAGATTATGCCTTGGTGTATGCCAATCAGGCAGACCGTTGGGGCAACTTAACCTACCGTAAGGCAGCACGGAATTTTGGTCCAATCATGGCCAAAGCAGCAAAAACCACCATTGCACAAGTCCATCAAGTTGTGGAACTGGGGGAGCTTGATCCAGAGATCATTGTAACGCCAGGGATTTTTGTACAGCATGTGGTCAAAGTTGGAGATATTAAATAATGAATATTCAAAAACGTACACGTGAACAGATTGTGGCCAAAGTTGCACAAGACATTCCAACTGGCTCTTTTGTAAATTTGGGTATTGGTTTGCCGACACGCGTAGCTGGTTATTTAAAACCTGAACAAGGAGTAATTCTGCACTCGGAAAATGGCGTTTTAGGTTTTGCTGCATTGAGTGATCCCGAACAGGCAGATGATGACCTGATTAACGCCGGTAAAGAACTCGTAAGCATGTTGCAAGGTGGCAGTTTTATGAATTCTGCCGACTCTTTCGATATCATGCGAGGCGGGCATCTGGATATCTGTATCATGGGGGCTTTTCAGGTCGCTATTAATGGTGATCTGGCGAACTGGCATACCGGTAATGCTGATGCTGTACCTGCTGTAGGCGGTGCGATGGATCTGGCAGTGGGTGCTCGCTGTGTCTATGTTTGCATGGAACATGTGACCAAAAACGGTGAGGCAAAAATTGTTGAAGAACTGACTTATCCTCTAACAGGTAAACATTGTGTCAACCGTATTTATACTGATTTGTGTGTGATTGAATTAAAAGACCGACAAGCTCAGGTTATTGAAATAGTGGATGGCTTAAGCTTTGAAGAATTACAACAGCAGACAGGCTGTAAATTAGTGGACAGTCGTCAACAAGCAGCCTAAAAATAAGTCCGCAATATTCTGATTAAGTAAAAGTATAGTTTTAGATCACAGCTTCGGCTGTGATTTTTAAATTTTAGAATTATTATCAAATACACGTAATATTGACCATATTTCCGTATTTTAAAGATATAAATACAAACTTTTGCTAATGATTATTTTAATAATAAGTCTAAAATGTTAACAAGCTAAGGAAGGTGATAGTCTGAATGAATAATAATTGTGATGATCAAGAAATTTTTCATATTTTTAATCTGATTGGTCGCCATACTGAACTTAAGCCTATCCTCGATGTCATTAGCCAGTGGCTTGAATCGCGCATTCCAGATGCGCTTGTCACCATTATGCTCTATCAGGATGACACCCAAACTTTAAATGTTATAAGTGGCAAACAGCACTTTTCAAAAGAGTACTGTAATGCTATTCAAGATTTGAAAATTGGGCCAAATCAAGGATCGTGTGGCGTAGCTGCTTTCTTACGTCAGTTGGTCATTAGTCCGAATTTAATGAAAGACCCAAACTGGCAGCCTTACCGTGCTTTGGTAAACGCAGAAAAATTGTCTAGCTGCTGGTCTATGCCGATTATTAATGCTTCAGATATTCTATACGGAACGTTTGCCACCTATTATCGAACACCCAAAATACCGACTGAACCTCATATTCAGCTTTTACAGCAAGCGGCAAAATTAGTTGCCCTCGCAATCGAGCTTGATCAGGAACGTCAAAAAAGACATGAGCTTAATGAAAAATACAGCTCATTTTATACCTATCATCCAGATATTATTTTTGAACTTGACCTGCAGGGACATGTGCTTAATACAAATATTGCTTGCGAAGAAATTACAGGTTTTTCTAAAGCGCAAATTCATGGTCAGCACTATTGTGCCTTCATACCGCCCGAATTCCATGAACTTGCGAATGTTTCATTTTCAGAAGCAGCGCAAGGTAAATCTCAACATTATGAACTTCCAATTTATAATGTTGCAGGCGATATCTTATGGCTGGATCTGACCAATTTACCGATTATTCAAAATCAGAAAGTCACCGGTATTATTGGCATTGCCCGAGATATTACTGTATCGCGTGAAAACAAGGAGTCTCTACGATTATTAAAACGTGGGGTAGAGGCTAGTCCGAATAGTCTTTTTATTACCGATGTCTCTGAAGAAAGGCTAATGGTGTATGTGAATCCAGCTTTTCTAAAGCTCACCGGTTATACGGCAGCAGAAGTACTAGGGCAAAGCTGCTTTTTCTTACAGGGTCCAGATACTGACCCGGATCAGATTGCATTACTCAAGCAAGCGGTCAAAGAACAAAAAGAAATTCAGGTGACTATAAAAAGTTACTGTAAAGATGGTAGCTGGTTCTGGAATCGTTTAACCATAGGCCCTATTTTTGACCAGACAGGAACCTGCACCCATTTTTTAGGAATTCAGGAAGATATTACCCAGCAACGTATTCACGAAGAATATATTCAGCATCAGCATACCCATGACCATTTAACCGGTTTACCGAACCAGTATGCATTCAAACAGATTCTGGAAAATATTTTTGAAGCACAGCACGAGAGCTCACAACCTTTAGTCTTGCTGTATATAGATCTGGACGACTTTAAAAATATAAATGACAGCTTAGGTCATCTGGTCGGTGACCAGATTCTCAAAAGTGTGGGCGAGCGGCTGCAAAAATTTGTTCAAGGCAATAATGTGCTATGCCGCTTCGCTGAAGATGAATTCATTTTGCTGCTCTCAGGGACAGATGAGCACACTGAAGTCGAGGCGATCGCCGGAGAAATTCTTGATCTTCTTTCCATGCTGTTTATCGTCGATCAGTACAAAATCCATTTAAGTGCCAGTATTGGTATCGTGGCAGATGACAGTTCAATCCATCATTCTTCTGAATTGATCTATCAGTCTGTTTTGGCGATGCAGGAAGCCAAAAGACAAGGTCGTAATATGTGGCAGTGGTATGAAAAAACCAGAATGCAACCTGTCGCAGAAATAGACTATACCAATCTGCGTCTGGAACTCATGGAAGCGATCAATCAGGAAAATTTTGACCTGTTCTATCAGCCGCTGATTCATCCTGAAAATGGGCTGGTGACAGGTGTAGAAGCTTTAATCCGTTGGTGCCATCCGCAGCAGGGTTATATTTCCCCAGCGATTTTTATTCCGCTTGCAGAAAGAACCGGGCAGATTATTAGCGTAGGCCAGTGGGTATTGGAAAAGGCCTGTTTAGATATTGCCGAGTGGAACAAGACACACAATAGCCAGATCACGGTATCGGTGAATATTTCTCCTTTGCAATTCCGTAGAGCAGGCTTTTTGCAGGTACTTGAACATGCGCTTGAACTCAGTCAATTACCACCGGAATTACTTAAAATTGAAATTACGGAAGGCGTCATCATTAATGGTGCAGATCGAACCATAGAAATTTTGAAAGCGGTGCGTGCTTTAGGTGTACAGGTTGCCATTGATGACTTTGGCACAGGTTATTCGAGTCTCAGTTATCTGCGTCGCTTGCCGATCAATCAAATTAAGTTAGACCGTAGTTTTATTGAAGAGCTGACCCTCGATTGTCAGGATGCTGCAATTGTGCAATCGATTATTCACTTGGCACATCAGCTGGATTTGGAAGTTGTCGCGGAAGGGGTCGAAACCGTAAGTCAAGCCAGTTTACTCTATCAACAGGGTTGTGATCTGCTACAAGGCTTCTTTTATGCAAAACCTGCGCCTTTAACTGAATTGAAGCCTGTTTATCTCGCAATGGAAAATAGTAAATTGAATTAACTCTAAAAAGTTAAGATATCAATATTTTCAACCGCTTTTCAGATAGAAAGACAATGATAAACAGGTCTAAAGAATTTTCCTATTTTATGAGCGTATCATCTTTAGAATTTGCACTTGGTACAGAAAGCGGGATAAAAAAATAAGCTTTTAACCCCAAAGGTTTTTAACAGTATCTAAGGCTCAGGCTGAATATTGGCTAAATTTCTTTCTTGGTTTAAATCATAATAGTTAATCAAAAAGATCAACACGGCAAAAATAAAACCTAAAATGACGCAGGCAGACCAGCCATAGCTTTTCCATAAATGCAGCGATAAAAATGCACCCAGACCGGCACCTGAAAAATAACAGGTCATATAGATGGCATTAATCCGCGAGCGAGCCTGCATTGAAATTCGATAGACCAGATTCTGGTTCAAGACATGCAAACAGGAAATTCCAAAATAAGCCAGAATTAAGCCCAAGATATAAATCCATAAATAATTCTGGGCAAAGAATAAAGGAATCCAGGCTAGAATCAGTCCGCATGTGGCTAGGTGCGCAATCCATTTTTCCCGATGCCTACCAATCATTTTACCGGTCCACTGAGAGGACCAGATGCCGACCACCCCCACAATACCCATGAGACCAATCTGGAAATCATTAAAATGATACGGTGCTTCAGCCAGAATAAAAGTCATGGTAGTAAAGATAATACTCAGCATGCCAAAGCCCAAGCCGCCGATCATACTACGCCTGATCAGCATGGGTTCTGTTCGGGCAAAGGTAAATAGTGAGCGATAAATTTGCAATATATTCATCTGTAACTGGCTCTTGGCACTCGGCAACTGGAACCACATGGCCAGACTTAGCAGAAGAATTGCACAACCACTAAATAGGTATACCGCATGCCAGGACCATAAAGTAGAAATCAGTCCGGCCACGGTACGGGCAAACAGAATACCCACCAGAACACCACTCATGAGTAGGCCAACGACTTCGGCACTTTTATCACGCTGCGACAGGCTGGCGGCAAAAGGAATCAGAATCTGGGTGGTGATCGAACAAAAAGAGGCGAGCAGGGTAAAGCCATACAACATATGCAGATTGGTACTGGCTGAAAGCCCAATAAGCGCCAATCCGGTACAGAACATCAAACTGCAGATATACAACCGTTTTTCGAACAAGTCACCCAAAGGGACAAACAAAAATAATCCGGTGGCATAGCCAATCTGGGTCAGTACTACAGTCCAGCCAGACTGAGCCACACTGATCTGCAGATCCTCTGCAATAGAATAAATCAAGGGCTGGTTAAAATAGTTACAACCTGCGCAGAGTGCGCAGGTCATTGCCATCATGAACATGAAACGGCGTGAAATTTGCCCTTGGGCTGACATCCTTGTCTCCTGAGGCTTTAAAAACTATAGTTGGCAGAGAGGTTGATACGCGAAATATCTGCTTCCTTATTGTCAAAGGTTTCACGCTTGCCATGATGATATTCTGCACCCAAATTAATCTTTGGAACAGGAGAATAGATCACGTTAGCCACATAGTCGGTTAAGCGCTTATTGGTTTCCGGATTGGCTTTGGCATAATCGCTAGAATCATCAAAATCAACCACGCTGGCATTAATACTACTACGTAGTTTCGGCGTAAATTTATGCGTGAAGCCAATATTTATACTATTGAACTCATTCAATAAAAGTTCATTATTGATTGGATCGACTGAATAATCGCCACCCCAGGCAGCACCATCGGTTGTTGAACCTTGAGTCAAGAAAGCTGCAATACGCTGATCACCGACCATATGGAAATAGTTCCCCTGAATTGAGTTTTGATCATCTAAACGGTAACGTCCACCAACGCCCACACCCCAGCCAACTTTTTCAATATCACCTGTATCTGTTTGCGCTTGCTTTTGATTGACAAAGCCTTGAGCTAATAAATGAAGAGGGCCTGATTGATGAACATATTTAGTGCTTAAGGCAGGTAAGGCAGAAGAACGATCGCCACCGGCCATGTACTCCAGACCGACATTCCAGGTATTTTCCGGATCAAGTTTGAAAGCATAGCTCACCTGAGGTGTACGTAAGACTGATCCACCCAGGAACAAGCTGTAGTCGACAGCTTCAGTGCTAATCTCTGGTGTTGACATCAATGACCAGGCCTGACCAAACGTCCAGTTATAGTATTTTAAGTGTGCATGACGGATACGTAATCCACCATCGCCTTTACCATTGTTGGTCCAGAAGTCGGCTTCTAAACGAGCAGAAACATTCGGATTGCCTCCTAGATCTTTGGCCAGGAAACCAATCCGGCTGGCAGCCGCAGTAAAATCGGAACGTACAGAATCCGGTTCAGTAAAAGGTACTTTATTAATCTGGTTAATGGTACGGCCACGGGCTTCAGTAGTACTTTTGAAATCGACTGCACCATCAAAGCGGATCAAGCCATAAACATCGACATTATCTACCATTGAACTCAGCGTTTTAGAGTCTTGCGCTTTGGCTTGTTCCTGCTGGTTCTTTAATGCAAGTTGCGCGGCTTTTTGTTGTTCTAGTTCTGCCTGGATTTGCTTTAACTGTGACTCAAGAAATTGCATACGGTCTTCAGAAGCTTCTGCTGAAAATGCCTGTGCTGAAGCAATACCACATAATGTCGCTAAAACTAATTTTTTCATTTCTTAATCCCTAAAGAAATTTTTAATCCTGAATGAAAGGAGACCTTTCTATACGTATGGTCAATATTTGGAGAAAGAGGAAGGCAGCGATTTGACCTGCCTTCCGAAGTGGGGTTTATTCTGCTTTTTGCGGATCGTATAAACGGTCTTTAATAAACAGGGCAGGAATCAAACCGCATAGGAAGTATGCTGCACCCATTACCAACAGACCTGTACCAATCGAACCATGCATCGCAAGATAACCAATCGTAATTGGAGCGAAGATTGCACCGATACGACCAATATTGAATGCACCACCCACCGCTGTACCACGAACACCAGTCGGGAAACTTTCGGTTAGATAGGTTGCATTGATGGCATATGGAATACCGTACAGGAAGCCGAAGATTAGCATCAGTACGCCAATGTTATCGGCATTATGCATATACACCACGACAGGGATAAACAGAGCCGTTCCCATGGTGCCGAAAGCAAATACAATACGGCGGCCAATTTTATCAGCAACATAACCTGCAATAATTTTGGCAAAAATCATGGTGACAAACGTACCCACCATATACAGGGCCATTTCTTTAAACTTGATGCCTAATTCAGCTTCAAGATAACTTGGCAGCCAGTTACTTACACCGAAATAACCGAATAGCAAGAAACCAGAGCTGAATGACCATAAGATAAACATTCTGCCATGGGTTTTGTCTTTAAGAATGGTGATATATGGATTGCCTTTTTTCGCATCGTTATCCACGATCTGACCAGTTCTTTTCATTTCACGGACACGTTTCCATGATTCTGGCTCTGGCACCATAAAGTGCATCAGGATACCCAAAGCTAATGGAGCAATTGTGATCCAGTACAGCATACGCCAGCCGAACTCAGGAATAATCCAGCCTGAAATCATGGTAATCACCAATGAACCTAAAGTGAAACCAGTCATCAATGTTGCCAGTACAGTAGTACGGTATTTGGTCGGTACGTATTCTGACATCAGGGTATTACAGGCAATATATAAACAGCCTAAACCCAAGCAAGAAAGAGTACGTAAAATTGCAAATTCAGTATAAGACTGAGCAAAACCTGAGTAGGCCGACAAGATCGAGAAGGCGATGGTGGCGAGTACAATGACGCGGACACGTCCAAATTTGTCGCATGCCCATCCACCAATAAAGCCTCCGATCCCCATACCTAAAAGAGAATAACTTCCCAATGCACCGGCCTGTACAGAAGTTAGTCCCCATTCAGCTTTCAGACTGGTCAGACTGAAAGCCAGAATCCCGATATCTGCACCGTCACAGAGCAAAATCAGAAAAGCAAAGACAAAAGCCGTCATCCATAGACGTTTTGGCGCCTGTTTAATGGTATCCGTGGAGGAGACATCGGTTTTATTGTCTCCTGTTACGATGGTATCGCTTGTCATTCTTATATCCTCTATATATTAAAAGTAGCATTTCCTCTGCTACCGCTAAATCCATTTTTCTTCCTCACGGAAACATAGTTTTCCTGATTTAACAGACTTGCTCTGCACACAACAGCCGCTGTATTTATTATCAGGCTACATTCGATTTTTCACGCTTTACATAAAATCAAAATCCTCTCATTGCTGGAAAATTTGATTTCGTAAATTACTTTTAAGTTCTGCCTTATGGCGATTATTCATTTAAATGAATAATCAGATTGCATTTAAAATACTTAATTCCGTATTGCGAAATTAATTAATCATAAAATGATCAATTGAACAAGAGTTTTTACTCTATTTTTAGTAAAAAATAACTTTTTTGAATTCTGGAGTTAAAAATCCTTGATTTATAGCTTGAGAAACCGTAGTTTTATATAAAATAAAATTTCGCTATACAAAATAAATGGAGTTTTTTAATGGAACAGGTCGTTCAAATAGAACAAATCTCAACTCATGTAGCGATGGTTAAAATTCATCGACCAGAAGCAAAAAATGCATTGAATACAGAAGTGCGTCAGAAACTTGCAGCGGCTTTTCTACAATTGAATGACGATGAAAATATCCGTGCCATTATCCTTACCGGTGGTGAAACAGATTTCGCAGCAGGAGCTGATCTAAAAGAACTGGCCAATGCAGAAACCATTCAAATGATGCAGCGTCGCACTGAACGTTATTGGCAGGCGATTGCACAGTGTTCAAAACCGGTGATTGCAGCTGTAAACGGTTATGCACTTGGCGGTGGCTGTGAACTAGCCATGCATGCGGACATTATTATTGCCGGGAAAAGCGCCCAATTTGGTCAGCCTGAAGTGAAAGTGGGTGTTATGCCGGGTGCCGGTGGTACTCAGCGTTTATTCCGTGCAGTTGGCAAATTTCATGCCATGCGCATGATCATGACCGGTTGTCTGGTACCTGCACCGGAAGCCTATCAAATTGGTCTGGTGTCCCAGGTGACTGAAGACAGTGAAACCCTTGCTACAGCTATCAAGATGGCGGAAGGCCTAGCGAAAATGCCGCCAATTGCTTTGGAGCAAATCAAGGAAGTGGCTTTATTGGCTGAAGATGTGCCGCTTAATGCCGGACTTACCCTGGAACGTAAGTCTTTCCAGATGCTGTTCTCATCCGAAGATCAAAAAGAAGGTATGCAGGCCTTTATCGAAAAACGTAAACCAAATTATCAGGGACGATAAGCATGAGTATTCGGATTCAGAAAATCGGCATTATTGGTGTAGGCACGATGGGTGCAGGTATTGCCCAGATCGCGATTCAGTCTGGTCATGATGTGGTACTGTTTGATGCCAAAGAAGGGGCAGCCGAACAGGCACAGGACAAACTGGCCAAAACATTAAATACCTTGGCAGATAAAGGAAAATTCAGCCATGAAAAAGCCGCTGAAGATATTGCTCATCTATCGACTGCCCAGCAGCTAGAAGACTTGAAAGATTGTGACTTGATTGTTGAAGCGATTATTGAAAATCTGGAAATCAAGCAAAAACTGATGCAGCAGCTTGAAGGAATTATAAAACCAGAAGCGATTCTGGCATCTAATACGTCTTCGCTGTCGATCAGTGCAATTGCTGCCAATTGCAGTCAGCCAGAGCGTGTTGCCGGTTATCACTTCTTTAATCCGGTCCCACTCATGAAAGTAGTCGAAGTGATTGAAGGCTTTAATACCCGTGCTGACATTATTGAAGCATTAACCCAGCTCTCGATTAAAATGGGGCATCGTCCGGTCAAAGCAAAAGATACCCCAGGATTTATCATTAACCATGCCGGCCGTGCCTTTGGTAGCGAAGCCTATGCAATTTTGAATGAAAATGTCACACCATTTTATGATATTGACAGGATCTACCGTGACGGAATCGGTTTCAAAATGGGGCCGTTTGAATTAGGTGATCTGACCGGTATGGATGTCTCGCACCCGGTGAGTGAATCGATTTATCATCAGTATTATGGAGAAGCACGTTACCGTCCAAGCGTGATTACCCGTCAGCGTTTTATTGCCAAGCAGTTAGGTCGTAAAACCGGTAAAGGTTTCTATGATTACACTTCGGGTAGCAAAGAAGGTGATGTTGCTCCAGCATTGGTTGAAAAGTTAAGTCAATATCCATCAGTCTGGCTAGGCACCGAATATGACGAAGACCGTCAGGCACTTGAGCAATATCTGCAGCAGTTCAATATCCAGATTGAGCAAACTGAGACACCTTCAGCAGAGGCTTTAATCCTGATTGCCACTTATGGTGAAGATGCAACATCAGCTGCGATCCGTTATCAGGTGGCACCTCAACAAGTGGTGTGTATCGACCTACTGTATGGTCTGAACAAACACCGTACCTTGATGCCAACTTTTGTCACCCAACCTGAGCTGGTAAAAGCAGCCCAATCGATTTTCAATCTGGATGGTGTGACCGCCAGTGTAATTCAGGAAAGCGTCGGCTTTGTGGCTCAACGTGCTTTGGCAATGATTGTGAATCTCGGCTGTGATATTGCCCAGCAAGGCGTTGCAACGGTGGAAGATATCAACATCGCGGTGAAATTAGGCCTTGGCTATCCATATGGTCCAATTGAATGGGGGGATGTGCTGGGAGCTGAAAAAATTCTAAAAATTCTGGATCGTATGACTGCGATTACCCGTGACCAGCGTTACCGTCCAAGTCCTTGGTTGCGTCGCCGCGTTCAGCTTGGTCTACCACTTGTTCATACAACACATTAATTAGAAAGTTAAAGGAATAACACTCATGTTAAATGCATATATTTATGATGGTTTACGTTCGCCAATCGGTCGCCATGCAGGCAGTCTGGCAAGCGTACGTCCAGATGATCTGGCAGCAACAGTCATTAAAAACCTGCTGGAAAAAACCGGTATCCCGGCAGCAGATGTAGAAGATGTAATCTTTGGTAGCACCAACCAGGCCGGTGAAGACAGCCGTAATGTGGCACGTTTTGCAGCATTGTTAGCAGGTATGCCGGTAACAGTTCCAGGTCAGACGGTAAACCGCTTATGTGCATCAGGTCTCGGTGCTGTGATTGATTCGGCACGTGCCATCACTGCAGGCGAAGGCGAGTTGTACATTGCTGGTGGCGTAGAAAGTATGACCCGCGCGCCTTTTGTGATGGGCAAAGCAGAAAGTGCTTATTCACGTGACGCCAAAATTTATGACACCACGATTGGTACCCGTTTCCCGAACCGTAAATTCACGGATCAGTTTGGCGCGCACAGTATGCCTGAAACAGGTGATAACGTGGCTGAAGAATTCGGTATTAGCCGTGAACAGGCTGATATCTTTGCTGCTGCATCACAGGCAAAATATCAGGCAGCGAAAGAAGCAGGTTTCTTTGAAGGTGAAATTACCCCGATTGAAGTTTCTCAAGGACGAAAATTGCCGCCTAAACAAATTACCGAGGATGAGCATCCACGTGCATCTTCAACATTTGAAGCATTATCCAAGTTAAAACCGCTATTTGAAGGTGGTATAGTAACAGCGGGTAATGCATCAGGAATCAATGACGGCGCTGCAGCACTGATTATCGGCAGTGAAAAAGTTCAGGAACAGTATGGATTAAAACCTTTGGCTCGTATCCTGTCTTCTGCAGCCGCTGGCATTGAGCCACGCATCATGGGTGCAGGCCCAATTGAAGCGATTAAAAAGGCAGTACAACGTGCTGGTTTGACGCTAGACGATATGGATATCATCGAGATTAATGAAGCCTTTGCCAGTCAGGTATTATCTTGCCTGAAAGGTCTGGATGTCGCTTTGGATGATCCGCGTGTCAATCCAAATGGTGGTGCGATTGCCATTGGTCATCCACTGGGCTGTTCGGGTGCGCGTTTGGCTTTAACCGTTGCACGTCAGTTACAGCGTACCGGTAAAAAATATGCCGTGATTAGTCTGTGTATCGGTCTGGGTCAAGGCTTGGCGATGGTGATTGAAAACCCTGAAGCTGCATAACAGTTTAGTCATAGTCTTAATGCCATGTATCTATGATATGCATGGCATTCTTTATTGGGATTCTTCTTTCAAAATAAAAATCCCTGCACATGCAGGGATTGATTACATCACTGTAATGATTTACTTACGGGCAGTGACTAATAAAGTCGCTGAACCAAAAGCATAAACTTTACCTTCTTTATCGATAATTCGGCCTTCTGAGGTCAGTACATTACGCCCGATCCGGATGACTTCACCAATAGCTGTATAGGTTTCGCCGCTTTTCATCGCTTTCAGCATTTTTACATTCAGGTCAATGGTCGAGAAACTGACACCTGCATCTACTGTCGTATGCACGGCAGCGCCAGTGGCACTATCTAGAACCGTTGCACAAAAGCCGCCATGAATACCACCCTGTAAATTATAATGGCGCTGATCAGGACGCACCTCATATTCCACATAGTTTTCGCGCACCAAGATCAGACGCATGGGAATAATTTCACTCATGGCTGAACTGGAAATTTCCCCATTCTTAATTGCGGTTAGATATTCGAGTCCGTTTAATTGTGATGTGGGCATATCAACTCCTTGTAATGATTTATTTCGCTTTATGAAATAATATTCTGTTTTTCTAAAATTATGATATAACAGATAGTGATCGAAATGCTATATTTTTCCAGGATGGAACGATGACAATAAAAAATCTCGTCACAGATGCTGAATGGCAGGCACGTTGTGAACTCGCAGCGCTTTATCGCATTATTGCGCATTACCGGATGACTGATTTAATTGATACCCATATCAGTTTAAGAGTCCCTGATCAGCCTGACTGTTTTCTGATTAATCAGTATGGTGTCGCTTTTGAAAAAATGTGTGCTTCAACGCTGGTCAAGATTAATCATGAAGGGCAGGTCGTAGAAAGCTATGAACAGGACAAGCCGGTGAATATGGCTGGCTTCGTCATCCACTCCGCGATTCATGAAGCACATGCTCATCTGAATTGTGTCATTCATACGCATACCGCAGATGGCATAGCAGTTTCTGCACAGAAACACGGACTTCTTCCCATTTCCCAGCATGCGTTGAAATTTTATCAGCAGGTGGCCTATCACGAATATGAGGGCGTTGCATTGTCAACAGATGAACAAGAACGCCTGATTCAGGACCTGGGCGGCCATCGCGCCATGATTTTACGCAATCACGGACTTTTAACGGCTGGCGAAACGATTGCACGGGCTTTTCATGAAATCTATTTTCTGGAGCGTGCCTGTCAGGCGCAGGTGAAGGCCTTAAGTGGCGGTGCCGAACTGCATTATCCAGCAGAAGAAGTCCGAATTAAAACCGCCAGGCAGTTCGCCAGTCCTTTAGTTGAACCGATTTTACAGCGTGCCTGGCAGGCTGCGTTATCCCTGATTGAGCATCAATATACGGAGTATGCATCATGATTGTGATATCCAGTACTGTGCCGAATATTGAAGCCATTCTGGTGAAGTCTTTTCAGAAATATGCGCCTAAGGGCAGTTTTTGTACACTGGACAGCCCGGAAGCTGAACAGGCGACCACAGCAGCTTCGTGGTTTCCAGATCTGGAAAAACTCCGGCAACTTCCAGAACTTGGTCTGATTCATTCGATTGCTGCAGGAGTCGAACACTTAAATTTAAACGAGATTAGAGCTGACCAGTCAGTCTGCCGGGTACTGGATCCACATCATCAAAAGGGCATGTTTGATTATCTGCTCTTGGGCGTGCTGTATTTTCAGCGTTATTTTGACCGCATGATCCAGCAGCAAAAGCAGCAGCTATGGAAACAGTATCGTCAAAGTTATAGCCATCATATCCAGATCGGGATTATGGGCCTTGGCCATATGGGCGGTTATGTGGCAGAACGTTTCGCCGACATGGGCTATCAGGTCTCGGGTTGGTCCAACTCCCCAAAAGAGTTTGCTCAGGTCAAAAGCTATGTCGGTACAGAACAGCTTTCCGAGTTCCTGGCCCACAGCCAGATTTTGATTAATCTGCTGCCACTCACTGAAGAAAATACCGGCATTCTTTCTGCTGAATTATTTCAGCAGTTGCCTGAACAGGCGGCATTAATTCATGTCGGAAGGGGTCAGCATTTAATCGAGCAGGATCTACTCAATGCACTGGATTCAGGTCATCTCCGTGGCGCAATTGTCGACGTATTTGAACAGGAGCCATTAGCTGCTGAACATCCATTCTGGCAGCATGAAAAGATCGTAGTTACGCCACATGTCGCCTCACATGCACCCATGTCTGTGGTAGTGGAACAGATTCTGGAAAATGACCGACGCTTAAATCTCGGGCTGGATTTGTGCCATCAGGTAGATGTCAATAAAGGCTATTAATTGTAGGGATACAGGCAGAAAAATAAGGAAATTGATGATGTGGGAAACGATTCAAACTCAGGTTCAGCAAGGCGTCGCAACCTTAAGCTTTAACCGTCCGGATTCACTCAACAGTTTTAACCGGCAAATGCATGAGGAAGTGCAGCAGGTGCTGAAAAACTGGAATACAGCTCCGGATATTCGAGTGATTGTGATTCGCGGCAAAGGCCGGGCGTTTTCAGCGGGACAGGATTTAAAAGAACGTGCTGGACAGCTCGGCAATGTGCCTTTGCCACCGCAAGGCTCGCTGGCCAAATACTATAATCCCTTGATTAACCTGATCCGCCAGAGTCCCAAACCGGTGATCGCAGCAGTGAATGGTGTGGCTGCCGGTGCAGGTGCCAATATCGCGCTGGCCTGTGATCTGGTCATTGCCAAGGAAAGTGCCCGATTTATTCAGGCTTTTTCTAAAATTGGCTTGATTCCTGATGCCGGTGGCACCTGGATGTTGCCACGTTTAATCGGTTATGCACGTGCCATGGCACTCACTTTTCTGGGCGAACCGGTGCATGCCAAAGAGGCCGCCGAAATGGGCATGATCTGGAAAATGCTTCCAGATACAGAATTTGATGCTTATATCGACGACATTGCACAGCGATTATCTCAACAGCCGACTTATGCGCTGGCTTTAACCAAACAGGCCTTGCAACGCAGTGCTGAAAATAACATAGACCAGCAACTGGAGCTGGAACAAAACCTGCAATATCTGGCTCTGAGCAGTCAGGACTATAAAGAAGGTGTCCAGGCTTTTGTCGAAAAACGCCCTGCACAATTTACCGGATGCTAAGGAGAGCATTTATGAGAATTCAGACCCGTATTACCGAGCTTTTAGGCATTCGCTATCCAATTATTCAGGGCGGCATGATGTGGGTCGGTACCGCAGAAATGGCCAGTGCCGTATCTAATGCAGGTGGCTTGGGAACATTAACGGCATTGACTCAACCGACGCCTGAAGCCTTGGTCAAGGAAATTGCACGCTGCCGAGAAATGACCGATCAACCTTTTGCGGTCAATCTGACTTTATTGCCCGCTGTGAATCCGCCGCCATATGCAGAATACCGACAGGCGATCATTGAAAGCGGTATCAAAATCGTAGAAACAGCAGGCAACAAGCCACATGAACATATTGAGGCGTTTAAGCAACACGGCATTATTGTCATTCATAAATGTACTTCCGTCCGTCATGCGCTTTCAGCACAAAGAATCGGTGCGGATATCATTTCGATTGATGGTTTTGAATGTGCGGGCCATCCGGGTGAAGACGATATTCCTGGCCTGATTTTAATTCCTGCCGCTGCGGATCAGCTTACTGTGCCGATTGTGGCCAGTGGCGGTTTTGCTGATGGCCGTGGTCTGGTCGCAGCTTTGGCTTTGGGTGCCGAAGGCATCAATATGGGTACACGCTTTTGTGCCACTCAGGAAGCCCCGATCCATCCAAACATCAAACAGTTCTATGTCGATAATGATGAAAGGGCGACACATCTTTTGTATCGACAGTTCCGAAATACCGCCCGTGTTGCCAAAAATGCAGTATCTGATTTAGTGGTAAAAATGAGTGAAGATCCAGATCTGGAATTTGAACAGATTCGTCCCTATGTCAGCGGTTTAAAAGGCAAGCTCGCTTTAGAAAATGGCGATGTGGATGCGGGAGTTCTGACTGCAGGTCAAGTGATGGGATTGATTCATGACATTCCGACTTGTCAGGCGCTGATCGAAAATATCATGCAGGAGGCAGAGCAGATCATTCATCAGCGTTTAGCTCAATTTTTCCACGTTAATTAGCTTTAGTGCAGTCGCTGAATAGGAAAGCCATTCCACCATGAATGGCTTTTTTTCATTCTGTATATTTTTTATTTTTAAATGGGAAATTTCATCGAATGACTAGATTTTATTCTTTAAATTATATTATAGTGGATTTAAAACATAATTTCGTATTATGAAATTAATTGTCATAAATATACAAATTAGAACTCATACAAGGGAATTACGATGAGAAATTATATTGCGCCATTAAAAGACATGAAGTTTGTCCTGAAAGACCTGTTAAACGTTGAACAGAAATATCAGGGCTATGCAAAATTCGCTGACAAGGTTTCTATGGATATTATGGAGCAATATCTGGAAGTCGCTGCGGACTTTTGCCAAAACGAACTTCTACCGATTAATGCGACAGGCGACCAGCAGGGTTGCCGTTTGCAGGATGGCGTCGTAACCACCCCGGATGGGTTTAAAGCAGCTTATGACAAATATGTAGAACTCGGCTTTACCTCATTAACTGGTGACGAAGCATATGGCGGTCAGGGCTTCCCGACCTTATACCGTATTGCTATTTCTGAAATTATTACCGCAACCAACTGGTCTTGGGGCATGTACCCAGGCCTGTCCCATGGTGCCATGCGTACTTTAGAGCACCACGGTAGCGATGAACAGAAACAGAAGTTTCTGGTACCTTTAATTGCAGGCCGCTGGACTGGAACCATGTGCTTGACTGAATCTCATGCCGGTTCTGACCTAGGTTTAATCCGTACCAAAGCAGTGCCAAATGAAGACGGCAGCTATAGCATCAGTGGCGAGAAAATCTTTATCTCAGCCGGTGAACATGATCTGGCTGAAAATATCGTGCATATCGTATTGGCACGTTTGCCAGATGCACCTGCGGGAACCAAAGGTATTTCGCTGTTTATTGTGCCGAAATACAATCTGGATGAAGCTGGTAATGTGGCTTCCCGTAATGGCGTGGTATGTAGCGCTCTTGAACACAAGATGGGCATTCACGGTAACGCGACCTGTGTGCTGAATTTTGATAATGCCAAAGGTTTCCTGATTGGGCCTGAAAACCGCGGCCTGAACTGCATGTTTACCTTTATGAACTCGGCGCGTATTGGCACAGCTATTCAGGGTCTGGCAGCAGCAGAATCTTCTTATCAGGGGGCATTGGCGTATGCCAAAGACCGTCTGGCCATGCGTTCTTTGGAAGGTGCGAAAGCACCCAACCAGCCAGCAGATCCAATTATTGTGCATCCAGCAGTGCGTAACATGCTGCTGACTCAAAAGGTGTTTGCAGAAGGTTCACGTGCGCTGGCCTATTATCTGGCGACCTATGCCGATATTGCTGAAGCAACGGATAATCCCGATGAGAAGAAAGCAGCTGAAGACCGTCTGGCATTATTAACGCCAATTGCCAAAGCATTAATGACTGAAACCGGCATAGAAGCGGCGAAGCATGGTATGCAGATTTTCGGTGGTCACGGTTATATTGCTGAACATGGCATGGAACAGATTGCCCGTGATGCACGTATTGCCAGCCTCTATGAAGGAACTACTGAAATTCAGTCCATTGACTTGCTGGCGCGTAAAGTACTGGGTTCAAAACTGGATCTGCTGACCGCATTAACCGATGAAATTCAGGGCTTTGTAAAAGAACACCAGCAACATGCCCAGTTAAGCCAGCAAGTTGCACAAGTCAGCCAGCTAACTGAACAATGGCTGGAACTCACCAAAACCATTCAGACTCAAGCACAACAGTCTGCCAATGAAATTGGGGCAGCATCAGTTGACTACCTATATTTCTCTGGTTATGTCGTGTCCGCTTATTTGTGGCTGAAAATGGCAATTACTGCGCAGCAGAAAATTGAAGAAGGCAATACTGATCCGTTCTATGCAGCCAAGATCAAAACTGCACAATTCTTCTTTGCGCGTATTTTGCCAAGAACTTCAACCCACTTTGCCAATATTCAGGCGGGCGGTGAAAGCCTGTTTTTACTTGAACCTGAAGAGTTCAAATTCGATTAAACCTTTTGACCCACGATACTCGTGTCGTGGGTCTTTTTTAATAATTTTTGCATCCTCACCCAATTCAAATATTGAGATTTATTCTCGGATATTGAATAAACCATAAAACAACAAGATCAGGAGTCTATATGGATTTAGACATGATTACTCGACAGTGTCCTTATGCTGATCGGCAGCTTAATTTTCATGAAGTCGGACAGCGTTCTGCATTTCCGACTATTATTTTGATTCATGGCACCGGTGGAAATACCGACAAGCATTTCAGCTATATTTTTCCGATGCTGGGTATTCATCAGCGGGTTTTATCCATTGATTTGCATACCCCGAATAAAGCTGATCTAAAGGTGACTGATTTTAGCCAACAGGTTGAAGCATTGATTCAGCATGCAGTTGCAAAAGATGAAATCATTACAGTGGTCGGCTATTCACTCGGTGCCGTGATTGCTGCACAAGTGGCAGCCAGTTTAAAACAGCGCGTAGCGCGTTTGATCCTGTTAGCCGGTTGGGCCAAAACCAGCTCGGTGCAACAACTACGTACTGTCATTTGGCAGCAATTATTTACTGAACAATCTGCGGCCTTGCCTCATTTTGTCAATTATTGCCTGTATAGCGATGATTATCTGTCTGCACGAAGCGAACAGCAGGTGTTGGATCTGGCACGCTTTGTCAAACCTTCACTAGATGCAGCCAAACAGCGTGAACTGAATTATCGCATTGATATTACATCAGCTTTATCTGACATCTGTGCAGAGACTCTAGTCGTTGCCTGTCGTGAAGACCGCATGGTGCCTGTAGCGCAAGCTAAACTGCTGTTTGCTTCAATTTCGAACAGTCGCTATATCGAAATTTCTTCAGGACATGCGCTCTATATCGAAGCGCCAGCAGAAGTGGTGCAACTGATCAACCAGTTTAGCCAGCATCCAGAACAGTATCCGGTGAATCAAAAAATCCAGCCTTATATGCCTTAAAGGAGATAAATAATGCAAGCTCAAGGACAGCGCAGCAAGATTCTGATTGTAGGCAGCGGTTTTGGTGGATTAGGCATGGCAATCCGTCTTAAACAGCAGGGCATTCACGATTTTAAAATTATAGAACGGGCAGCAGAAGTGGGCGGAACCTGGCGTGACAATACCTATCCCGGTGTCGCCTGTGATGTACCGTCCCATTTATATTCTTTCTCGTTTATTAAAAATCCCAACTGGTCGCGTGTCTTTCCGCAAGGGGCAGAAATTCAGCTCTATTTGATCCAATGCTGTGATCAGGAAAATATCCGGCCACATATCGATTTTCATACCCAACTGGAAAAAGCTAGCTGGAATGCTAAAGAACGCATCTGGGAAATTCAAACCTCTAAAGGTCTGTATCAGGCTAAGATTTTAATTACTGCAACCGGGCATCTGGCAGATGAGCATCTCCCGCAAATTCCGGGACTAGAAGAATTTCAAGGTCAGATCATGCATTCTGCACGTTGGAATCACGAAGTGAATCTGGAAAATCAGCATGTCGTTGTGGTGGGTTCTGGTGCTTCTGCCATCCAGCTTGTACCGGAAATTGCCAAAACAGCAAAAAGTCTAACCGTATTGCAACGCAGTGCATCGTATATTTTGCCGCGACCAGACCGACCTTATTCTGAGTCAGAAAAACAGCTTTTCCGTAAAGATCCGGACAGTATGACAGCCTTAAGACATTCCTTGTTCTGGGGCAATGAATATAATTTTGCCCAGCGCCGTAATCTGAAAAGCCAGATCGAGCGGGTCAAGAAAAATTGCTTACAATTTTTAAAACATCAGATTTCAGATCCTGAATTACAGCGAAAACTCACACCGAATTATGAACCGGGCTGTAAGCGCTTATTGCTGTCCAATGATTATTACACGACTTTTCTAAAGCCGAATGTCACGCTTGAAGATTCTGCTTTGGCTCAAGTGAATAGGGATGGCATGATCAGTAAGTCTGGTAATGAATTTCCTGCAGATATCATTGTCTTTGCTACCGGATTTGAAGCAGCACGACCACCTTATGCCTCAAAGGTGGTGGGTAAACATGGTCTAAGCTTGGAGCAGCAATGGTCTAGTGGTATGCAGGGTTATCAATCTACGACAGTCCATAATTTTCCAAACCTGTTCATTCTGAATGGTCCTAATACCGGAAGTGGGCATAACTCAGCACTTTATTTCCTGGAAACCCAGTTTGATCTGGTACTGGACGCCTTGCAGTTTTTTGAACAGGAACAGATTCAGGTCTTTGAAGCCAATCAGAACGCTGAAGATCGCTATATGCAGGAGCTGCAGCAGCTTTCTCAAGGCAGTGTCTGGTTATCAGAAAGCTGTAAAAGCTGGTATCTGGACCCAGTGAGTCGCAAGCTAACTTTGGTCTGGCCAGATTATGCGCATTCATTTAGAGACAAAAACCAGCATTTTATTCGTAGCGGTTATCACTACCAGTATGTTGAATCGAGACAGCAGAAAGTGGTGTAAAAATATTTAATTAAAATCAAAATCTTATGGTTTAAATAATACAAAATAATTGTAAATCCAGGACAGGAGTATAGTCATGAGCAGTCAGCCATGGATGGAAGAATATAAAAAGTGGAATATCAATCCGGAGTTTACCCGGCCAGATCCTGAGAAAACCCTGAGCACGATAATTGCTGAGAATTTGGTAAAATTTCAGGATAAAACTGCATTTATCTATCTGGATCGTAAATTCAGCTATCACGATATCGATGTCTATAGCCAGAAACTGGCAAGCTATTTACAGAGTCTTGGGCTGACTGCTGGCAGCCGTATTGCGGTGATGTTACCCAATATTATTCAGTATCCAATTGCGACCTTTGCCATTATTCGTGCGGGTTATGTGCTGGTCAATGTCAACCCCATGTACACCCAGCGCGAGCTCTATCATCAGCTACAGGATTCAGGTACAGAAGCCTTGATTATCTTGGGACAGACTTTGGAGCAATTAACAGCACTAGATGAATGTCCTCAACTCAAATATGTCATTTCAACGCATCCGCTGGATTTTATTCAAGAGCAGCCAAGTGCTATTTATAGTCAGGCAGCACAATATCAGGATAAACAATTTTCTGACTTTAGGCAGTCAATAAATCAGGTAGAGATTATTGATTTTGCACCGCCTGTACAGCATCAGGAAGATACGGTCATTCTGCAATACACGGGAGGTACCACAGGTGTTTCTAAAGGCGCAGAACTGAGCCATCGCAATATTTTATTTAATATCGCCCAGAACAGTACCGTGTTTATCAGCCATTTTGGTGATCGCTATGCCGCTGAAAATGAATATGTATTCTGTGCTTTGCCACTGTATCACATTTATGGATTTACCATCTGCCTGTTCAGTTATGGTTTAAGCCGTGGTTTTGCCAATGTCTTGATTCCAAATCCGAGAGATCTGGATGCTTTGGTGGATCAATACCAGAAACATCCACCGACCGTTTTTCCTGGTGTAAATACCATGTTTAATGCCTTGGCCCATCATTCACGTTTCCGTGAGCTGGATCATTCACGCCTGAAAACTACAACGGGCGGAGGGGCATCTATTCTGAAAAATACGGCAGAGTTATGGCATGAGGTCACAGGCTGCCAGATTTATGAAGGCTACGGACTTTCTGAAACCTCACCAACTGCAACTTTTAACCCGCCTTTAAGCCGGCGATTTAGTGGCACGATTGGCTTGCCATTGGCAGGAACTGAAATTCTGATTCTGAATGATGAAGGAAAACCTGTAGAGCTTAATCAGGCTGGAGAAATCGCCATACGTGGTCCACAGGTGATGAAAGGATACTGGCAGCAAGCCGAAGCAACAGCACAGGTATTTACCAAAGATGGATTCTTCCTGACAGGTGATATCGGTTGTATGGACGAGCAGGGCTATATCACCATTTTGGACCGCAAAAAAGACATGATTCTGGTCTCCGGATTTAATGTTTATCCCAATGAGCTGGAAGGTGTATTGTCCAAACATTCTAAAATACTGGAATGTGCAGTGATTGGTATTGATGATGAAAAATCTGGACAGGTACCCAAGGCATTTATTGTGAAACAGGATGAAACTCTGACCCAAGATGAAGTCATGACTTATCTGAAGCAGCAACTGACGAGTTATAAACTGCCCAAATATATTGAGTTTGTGTCCGGATTGCCCAAGTCCGCAGTAGGCAAAATTCTGCGTCGTGAACTGCCTCGTACTGTTCAGTCGAGTGCCAAAGCCTGCTAAGGAATAATAGAAAATCTGACTGATCACAGTCAAAATAAAAAAGGAATCGCAAGATTCCTTTTTTATTGCTTGCAGGCTTATCGCTGCTGGATGACTTTTTTGCTTTTCAGTTCTTCCATTTCAGCAGAACTTAAATATTGACTCAAAATGGCATCGGTATCTTCACCCAGACAAGGTGGGGCCTTTTTATATTCTACCGGTGTCTTGGAGAGTTTAATCGGTGAGCCGATTGAGGTGTAATCTTCACGTAAGGTATGCGGCATCTGAATCACCATATTACGTGCCAATACCTGTTCTTCTTGCAAAGTCTGTTTCAGGTCATTAATCATTCCTACTGGTACTTTAACCGCATGAATCAGATCCACCCAGGTTTTTGCCGGTCGAGTATAGAAATGAGCCTGTAGAACTGTGGTCAGCTCTTCACGATGTGTAACACGTCCAGAATTTTTTAAGAAGCGAGGATCTTCTGCCACCTTAGCCAGACCAACGGCCTGACACAAAGCTTGAAATTGCAGATCATTACCACAGGCAATAATAAATTCACCTTCCTGGGCTTTGAACACCTGATAGGGCACAATATTGGCATGCGCGTTTCCGAAGCGACCGGGTACTTTGCCTGAGGTGAGATAATTCATGGCCAGAACAGAGAGGGAAGCAACCTGGGTATCCAGCAGCGCCATATCAATATACTGACCTTCACCGGTTTTCTCACGGGACAACAAAGCCGCCTGAATGGCAATTGCGGCATATAAGCCGGTGGTCAAATCGGCAAAGGCCAGACCCGCTTTTTGTGGGCCACCACCGGGCAGGTCATCACGTTCGCCAGTGACACTCATCATGCCACCCATTCCCTGAACGATAAAATCATAGCCCGGCTCTTGCGCACGCGGACCGTTCTGGCCAAAACCGGTAATGGAACAATATACCAGTCGCGGATTTAGCTGGCTCAGACTTTCATAATCCAGCCCATATCGTTTCAACGAACCGGCTTTATAGTTTTCAATGACTACATCACTCTGTTCAGCAAGTTTTTTGATAATACTTTGACCTTCAGGTGTAGATAAATCGATTGCAACCGAATGCTTGCCACGGTTGGCTGACAGGTAATAAGCCGATTCATGGGTATCTTGCTGCTGATTATTTTTAAGCCAGGGTGGTCCCCAGATACGGGTATCATCCCCATGATCCGGTTTTTCAATCTTGATCACTTCTGCACCCAGATCAGCCAGAATCTGGCTACACCAGGGCCCAGCCAAAATCCGGCTTAAATCCAGTACACGAAATCCTGTTAAGGCACCCATTATTACGCTCCCTGTTCGATCTTATTCAAATGACATATCGTTCTAATCCCTCTTTTTAAAGCTATATGAAAATGAAAGAACAATCAACTTTATGATAATAAATTTCGTATAACAAAATAAAACATCTAAAATGATGAATATTCATCTTATTTTCTTTAGCCTGATGCAAATATAAGTATGAACGAAGAACAAGAGGTCACTGATAAAAAGGAAAAAGCGATCTCCCAGACAGGATTAAAAAAGGAGTCAATCAAGTGAATTAAAAACGGATTAGCCTTAAAGCATATTCATTAGCGGAATAGCTTTAAATATAAAAGATCATGAAAACCTAAGGATAGGAAAACAGAGATTTAAATATGACGGATTTAGCGAGAGAATTAGAAAAGATTAAACCTACGACCAAACGAACGCAGCAAATTGCTTTTATTTTCGCCTTTCTGGCTTTACTGGTAGATGGCGCGGACATGTTGCTGCTGTCTTTCAGTTTAAATAGCCTGAAAGCAGAGTTTGGTCTCAGTAATCTGCAGGCCGGTACACTAGGCAGTTTTACCTTAGCAGGTATGGCGATTGGTGGCTTTATGGGTGGCTGGGCCTGTGACCGTCTGGGCCGTGTACGTACCGTAGTCATTTCGATTCTGGTATTTTCCATATTGACCGCAGCCTTAGGCTTTGCACAGAACTTTGAACAATTTGCTGTTTTACGCTTTCTTTCTGCCTTTGGCATAGGCTCTTTATATATTGCAGCCAATACGCTCATGGCTGAATATGTTCCAACTGAATATCGCACCACGGTTTTAGGTACCTTACAGGCAGGATGGACCGTCGGTTATATTGTGGCCACTGTACTGGCAGGCTGGATCATTCCAGAATATGGCTGGCGAACCCTGTTTTTTGTTGCCATTATTCCCTCGATTATGGCGATTTTTATCCAGAAACTGGTTCCTGAGCCAGAATCCTGGCAGCGTGCACGTTTGCAGCGTCTATATGCCCCAGCTGAAATCACAGCACAGCAACCCGCCAAAAAAAGCACAGTCAAAGAGATTTTCGCGGATCCTGCGAATCGCAGAATGTTTATTTTGTGGATCTTTACGGCCGGTTTTCTGCAATTTGGCTACTATGGCGTAAACAACTGGATGCCGGCATATCTGGAATCTGAATTGCACATGAATTTTAAATCCATGGCAGGCTATATGATTGGTACCTATGTAGCCATGATTTTCGGGAAAATTCTAGCGGGCTTTGCCGCAGACCGTCTGGGTAGACGCGCTGTCTTTTCGTTTGGAGCAATTGGAACGGCGATTTTCCTGCCCGTGATTGTGCTATTCAATACGCCAGAGAATATTGCCTATCTGCTGATTTTCTTTGGATTCCTGTATGGTATTCCATATGCGATTAATGCCACTTATATGACAGAAAGCTTCGCCACCTCGATTCGTGGTACTGCGGTAGGCGGTGCTTATAATGCAGGTCGTATCGGCGCCATGTTTGCCCCTGCAATTATTGGCGCGGCAGCCAGCGGTGGTTCAATTGGCTTAGGCTTCCTGATTATGGGGGGTGCCTATTTCTTGTGTGGCGCAGTGTCCGGGATATTCATTAAAGACCGTCAATACGATCCACAAAAGGCATAATTTCAACTTCAAAAAAAAGAGCCTGAATTCAGGCTCTTTTTTTATATTCATCAATTAAAGTTGTATTTCTATTTGTTTATTCCTGATCTGTTTCTTTATGCAGATAAATACTTTTTAAACCATCATTTACTTTATTGAGTAGATGAATCAGGGTAACTAGATCATCAAAGGCCAGCTTATTTAAGGCCTGACCATAAAAATCAAAGAAATCAGCTTGCAAGTTGTCCCATGTTTCCAAGCTGGGATGTAGCCAAAGCAGTGGATCTAATTCATCAGCATCAGGTGAATTTCACCATGGCCTCGACCCCATTCCTGAATGACCTGTCCAATACCGTGGCGGAACAGCATGACAAGGTTGATTCACTAAAAATTTTCCTGTGTGCTGGTGCACCCATTCCGGGGCCATTGGTACAAAAAGCCCGGGAAATTCTGGGCGTTAAAGTCATATCCGCTTGGGGTATGACCGAATGTGGTGCAGTGACGCTGACCCGACCTGAAGATGAGGATGAACACTCTTTCAATACGGATGGCATCGCTTTACCTGGTGTTGAAATCAAGATCGTGAATAAAAAAGGTCAGACCAAAGCCGTGAATGAATCCGGGCGTTTGATGATCCGCACCTGTTCAAATTTTGGCGGTTATTTAAAACGTCCACATTTGAATGATACGGATGCCGAAGGCTGGTTTGATACTGGCGATATTGCCTATCAGGACGAGCATGGCTATATTCGGATTTGCGGACGTAAGAAGGATGTGATTATTCGTGGTGGAGAAAATATTCCGGTCGCGGAAATTGAATCACTACTTTATAAGCATCCGAATATCGCCACAGTAGCTTTAGTGGCTTATGCAGATGAGCGAATGGGCGAGCGTTCTTGTGCAATCATCAAGCTGAAAGATCAGACAAAGCCGTTAAGTTTTAATGAGCTGGTAGATTTCCTGAAAACTCATAATCTGGCTATGCAGTATCTTCCGGAACGCCTGGAAATCTGGGAGGATATTCCGATGACCCCATCGGGAAAAATCCAGAAGTTTAAACTCAGAGAATTACTGGCTCAGCATATTGCCTCAACGGCAGTTGAAGCGAACTAAATCTGGGAATAAATAGATAAATTAAACCCTGAATAATCTTGCATCATTCAGGGTTTTTCTTATTCAAAAAGAAGCGATCTAAAAGGTTAATACGAATTTTAGATTAACTTCTACTTTAATAATTTTAATAAAGCTTCAGCCGTTGCAGCAGAAGAGGCGGGGTTTTGTCCAGTAATGAGCAGACCATCTTGTTGCACGTATACCTGCCAGTCCTCAGTTTTGGAATATTTCCCACCTTTTTCTTTCAGCATGTCTTCCACTAGAAATGGGACAACATCGGTTAGGCCTACGCCGTCTTCTTCGGTATTAGTAAAACCGGTGACTGTCTTGCCTTCTACAATCGAATGACCTTCGGCATCTTTGACTTCACGAAGTACACCCGGTGCATGACAGACCAGCGCAACAGGTTTATCTGCCTGTAAAGTCTGCTCAATTAAAGAAATAGAATTCTGGTCTTTGGCTAGATCCCATAATGGACCGTGACCACCCGGATAGAACACGGCATCAAAATCCTGATTTAAGACTTCACTCAACTTATGTGTATTGGCAAGAGCCTGCATGGCCACCTCATCTGCTTCAAAGCGTTTGGTGGTTTCGGTTTGCGCATCCGGCTCATTACTTTTTGGATCTAATGGTGGCTGACCACCTGCAGGAGAAGCCAAAACTACCTCTGCGCCTGCATCGACAAAGGTGTAATAAGGCGCAGCTAGCTCTTCCAACCAGAAGCCAGTTTTTTTGCCAGTATCGCCCAGCTGGTCATGTGAAGTCAGTACCATCAAGATTTTCATATTATTTTCCTGTAGCTCATTAAAAAACATCGCGAATGATCGACTGTTAATTTAACAAGTCATGAGCGTCAGGAATGTTGTGATACGTTCATTTGCTGTATCGATACGTTGTTGTTTCAGTTGATTTAACTAAAGTACGTAGCCTTGCAAAGTGAACAGTGTGTTCAATATTCATCTGCCCATTAACAGGTCTTGCTGAAGATCGGCTTGTTTACGCAAGAAATCCCAGACCAGTTTAATTTTTGGTTCATGTTGCAGATCGACCAGCGTCAGCATCCAGAAAGTGTGGGTAAAACTGAGCTGCTGACCCAGCACCTCTTTCAGTTCATTTTTATCATTGACCAGAAATTTCGGCAAAATGGCCAGTCCAGCACCTGCACGCACGGCAATTTCCTGCGCCAGAATGCTGTTACTGCGAAAACAGGCACTGACCTGCAAGGGAAGACGCTCTAGCGAATATAGTGCAGTGCTATAGACCAGATCATCAATATAATCGACAAAACGGTGCTGCTGGAGGTCTTCCAGTTTTTTAATTTCCGGATTTTGCTGTAAATAATGCTGGCTGCCATATAGCTTTAAACAGTAATTAGACAAACGAGTAATGATATACGGACCAGATTTGGGCCGGTCAATCGCGATCACAATATCGGCTTCTCGATGTGAAAGTTTGATCGCTTTCGGTACCGGAATCAGGTCAATGGTCAGCAAAGGATAATGCTGGGAAAATTCTGCCAAAAGACGAGCTAAAAATGCCGTGCCAAAACCTTCTGGCGCACCAATCCGGACCCGACCTTGCAAGGGATCATGGCGCTTGTCAATCTGGATAAAGGACTGTTCCATCTGTTCCACACGCGGCACCAGTGCCAGACCTTCCGAGGTTAGTTCATAACCGGTGGCTTCGCGCTTAAACAGTTGCGTACCTAAAGTACTTTCCAGGGCCTGAATCCGCCGCGCTACGGTGCTATGTTCAACCCCGATTAAGCGTGCTGCGTTGGTGAGTGTTTTAGCACGCGCCAAAACTAAAAAAAAGCGTAAATGATCCCAATCTACTTTCATTTTTTATTTAACATCCTGTTAAATTCCTGTGCATATTTGCACAACCATCGTGCACCAATTTCTATTGGTGGTCAAAGTGTTCTTTGTTAGTCTGCTGAAACAGCGTAAAAATTATACGTTAAATAAAAGCCAGTAAAGGCAGATACAACGACAATAACAAACCAGCACGGAGCGACCATGAACGCCATTTCTCATCCACAGCAAAGTACCGGATTCACCACCGCAAAACTCCTCATTAATGGTGAATTTGTCGAATCAAGAACCAGCCATTGGCAAGATATTGTTAATCCTGCCACTCAGGAAATCTTGGGCCAAGTGCCTTTTGCTACCGCAGAAGAAGTTAATGCCGCCATTGCTGCTGCACAAAATGCATTTGCCAGCTGGCGCCAGACCCCAATCCAGGCACGTATGCGAATCATGCTGAAACTGCAGGATCTGATTCGTACAAACCTAAAAAGTATCGCCCGAGTCTTAACGGCGGAACAGGGCAAAACCCTGGCCGATGCCGAAGGTGATATCCAGCGTGGTTTAGAAGTGGTGGAGCATGCCTGTTCGATCGGTTCCCTACAAATGGGCGAGTATATTGAAGGTGTGGCACGCGGTGTCGATACCTATACTTTGCAGCAACCCTTGGGTGTCTGTGCAGGAATTACCCCGTTTAACTTTCCGGCGATGATTCCACTGTGGATGTTCCCGATGGCGATTGTCTGCGGCAATACTTTTGTCTTAAAGCCTTCTGAACAGGATCCACTATCGACCATGATGCTGGTTGAGTTAGCGATTCAGGCAGGTGTGCCGGCAGGCGTACTGAATGTGGTACATGGCGGCAAAGAAGTGGTCGATCTACTGTGTACCCATCGCGATATCAAGGCGATTTCTTTTGTCGGTTCGACTGCAGTCGGCACGCATGTCTATAACCTTGCAGGCCAACACGGCAAGCGTGTGCAGTCGATGATGGGCGCCAAAAACCATGTGGTGGTGATGCCAGATGCGAATAAAGAACAGACCTTAAATGCCTTGGTCGGTGCAGCTTTTGGCGCAGCAGGTCAACGTTGTATGGCACTTTCCGTGGCGGTAATGGTCGGTGAGACCAAGCACTGGGTCGATGAACTGGTCAATAAAACCAAAACCTTAAAGGTAAATGCCGGGCATGAACCGAATACCGATGTTGGACCAGTGATTTCAACCCGTGCCAAATCGCGTGTCATCGATTTAATTAACAGTGGTGTTGAACAGGGTGCCGAACTGCTGCTGGATGGCCGTGATGTGCAGGTTCCAGGCTATGAACAGGGTAATTTTGTCGGACCAACGATTTTTAATCAGGTCACGACCGATATGCGCATTTATAAAGAAGAAGTATTTGGTCCGGTACTGGCGATCATGCATGTCGATACTTTGGAACAGGCGATTGCACTGATTAATGCCAATCCGTTTGGTAATGGCGTTGGACTGTTTACCCAAAATGGCAATACGGCACGTACCTTCCAGAACCAGATTGATATCGGTCAGGTGGGCATTAACATTCCAATTCCCGTACCTGTGCCTTTCTTCAGTTTTACCGGTTCACGCGGTTCAAAACTGGGTGATCTCGGTCCTTATGGCAAACAGGCGGTGCAGTTCTATACCCAGACCAAAACCATTACCAGCCGCTGGTTTGAAGATGACCAGGAAACCACTGGTGTCAATACCACAATCAGTCTGCGTTAAGGAGCATCAGCATGAAGATTGCATTTATCGGTTTAGGCAACATGGGCGGCTCCATGGCGCAAAACTTGCTCAAGTCCGGTCATCAAGTTTTTGGTTATGACTTAAGTGCAGTGGCTTTACAGCATTTTGCAGAAGCTGGCGGTGTGGTCTGCGACAGTCCACAAGCTGCCGCGAAGCAGGCGGAGATCGTGGTCAGCATGTTGCCTGCAGCCAAGCATGTGCGTGAAGTCTATTTGGGTGAACACGGTATTCTGAAGGTGCTTCAAGCGGGCAGCTTATGTATCGACAGCAGTACCATTGACCCGCAAACCATTCAGGAGGTTGCTGCAGCAGCTCAGGCCAAGCAGATTCGCGTCTGTGATGCACCGGTATCCGGCGGTACTTTAGGTGCCAAAGATGGCACTTTAACCTTTATGGTCGGCGCAGATGATGCCACCTTTGAGGCCGTTAAACCGGTTCTTGGCTGTATGGGTAAAAATCTGGTGCATTGTGGTGCGGTGGGAACAGGACAGGTGGCAAAAATCTGTAATAACCTGATTCTGGGGATTTCCATGACTGCGGTTGCAGAAGGGATGGCACTCGGTGCCAAACTGGGCATTGATCCACAGGCCTTGGCTGGCGTGATTAACAGTTCCACCGGACGTTGCTGGAGTTCTGAAATTTATAATCCGTGGCCCGATATTTGTGTCAATGCGCCGTCATCGCGGGGTTATACCGACGGTTTTGCCGCACAACTGATGCTCAAAGATTTGGGGCTGGCTGTCGATGCCGCGCAACAGGTGGATCAGCCGGTGGTACTCGGCAGCATGGTACAGAAACTCTATCAACAACTTTGTCAGGAAGGCGATGCCCATCTGGACTTCTCCAGCATCATGCATCAATACACCACGCCACCTGCTTAAAACTTAAAAGATTAGATGGAGCAAGGATTCGCTTCAATAATTACACCTTGTCAGTAATAACGATAAATTCAGGCTGAGGTTTAACATGTTAGATTATCAAACAACGGTTCAAGACTTTGATTTAAACACGGTTGCAAGCCAGTATCTCTCCGGTTCCATGCAGGCAGTAAATGCCTGTTATGAATGCTGTGACCGTCATGCCAATTCCGATGCCATTGCCTTGTACTGGCATGGTAAAGATGGCCGTAAAGAACAATATAGCTTTGCCGAGCTCAAAAAATATTCCAGCCAGTTTGCCAACTTTTTAAAGTCTCAAGGCATTGGTAAAGGTGACCGTGTTTCCGGACTATTACCGCGTACCCCGGAGCTGATCATTACCATTTTAGCGACCTGGCGGATTGGTGCAGTCTATCAACCGTTATTTACTGCCTTTGGTCCCAAAGCCATCGAGCATCGCATTCAGCTGGCGCAAAGCAAGCTGGTGGTGACCGATCTGGCGAATCGGGATAAATTATCTGAAATTAGCAACTGTCCACCGATTGTGACGGTACATGCCGAAACTGAGGCAGAGCGCTATCCGCACGATCTTAGCTTCTGGACAGTATTAAACCGTCAGGCTGAAGCTTGTGAGCTGGAAATCCTGAATGTTAATGATCCATTTTTATTGATGTTTACCTCGGGCACCACCGGACCGGCGAAACCGCTTAAAGTGCCGTTAAAAGCACTGATTGCTTTTGCAAGCTATATGCAAAATGCCATTGGTCTAACTCCTGAAGATGCTTTCTGGAATATTGCTGATCCCGGCTGGGCCTACGGATTGTATTACGCGATTACTGGTCCCTTAATGCTTGGACACTCGACCTTGTTTTATGAAGGCGGTTTTAATGCCGAAAGTGTCTGCGAAATTGTTGAGGAATATGGCATTACCAATCTGGCCGGTGCACCAACCGCTTACCGCATGATGATGGCGGCCGATCCTGCTCAAATGGCAAAACTACGCGGTAAGTTACGTGTTGTCAGCAGTGCGGGAGAACCGTTAAATCCGGAAGTGATCCGCTGGTTTAAAGAGGTACTGGATGTGCCGATTTATGACCATTATGGCCAGACCGAAGTCGGGATGGTGGTGTGTAATCATCATGCCTTGGAACATCCGGTCCGTTCAGGTTCGGCAGGCTTTGCCAGCCCGGGTTACCGGATTGCCGTTGTCGATGAACTGGGGCATGAATTAGCAGCTGACGTCCCGGGCATCCTGGCAGTGGATATCAGCCAGTCCCCAATGATGTGGTTCTCTGGCTATGAAGAAAGCCGTAAATCTCCATTTGTCGGACAGTATTACTTAACTGGGGATACCGCAGAAATTCATGCAGATGGCAGTATGAGCTTTGTTGGGCGTAGTGATGATGTCATTACAACGTCAGGTTATCGGGTCGGCCCGTTTGATGTGGAAAGTGCCTTGCTGGAACATGATGCCGTGATTGAAGCAGCAGTCATTGGCGTGCCTGATCCTGAGCGTACCGAAGTGATTAAAGCCTTTGTGATTCTGGCGAATAATTTTGCAGCTTCGGCCCATCTGGAAGAAGAGCTGGGTCAATTTGTGAAAAAGCGGTTATCTGCGCATGCCTATCCACGCCTGATTGAATTTGTGACTGAATTGCCGAAAACCCCAAGCGGTAAAATTCAACGCTTTTTACTGCGCAATCAGGAAATCAACAAGCAGCAAGCCAAGACCGCATAACAGCTAAAGCCAACAGATTGAATAAGAAGATTAAATAAAGAGATTGAAGGAAGAATCCATGCAATTAACGGAAGAACAACAACTGATTCAGGACATGGCAAAAAGCTTCGCCCAGGAACAGATTAAACCCTTTGCCGGCGAGTGGGATCAAAAAGGCATCTTTCCTAAACAGGCCTTAGCCCAAATGGGAGAGCTGGGTTTTTTAGGCATGCTGATTCCGGAAGAATGGGGCGGCTCGGGCACAGGTACGCTGGCTTATGTTCTGGCCTTAGAAGAAGTCGCTGCGGCCGATGGTGCAACATCTGCGATTATGAGCGTACATAACTCTGTAGGGTGTGTGCCGATTTTCAAGTTCGGGACGGAACAGCAAAAGCAGGATTTTCTAAAGCCTTTGGCTCAAGGTGAAATGATTGGTGCCTTTGCCTTAACCGAACCGCATACCGGATCGGATGCTGCCGCGATTAAAACCCGGGCGGTCAAGGACGGCGATCATTACATTCTGAATGGCGCGAAACAGTTCATTACCTCAGGCCACAATGCCGGAATGATTATTGTGTTTGCCGTGACTGATCCAGCTGCGGGGAAAAAAGGTATGAGTGCATTTTTAGTGCCGCGCGACACGCCCGGTTATGAAGTGATTCGGGTCGAAGAAAAACTCGGCCTGCATGCTTCGGATACCTGTCAGATTGCCTTAACCGATGTCCGCATTCATGAAAGTTTAAGACTCGGTGCAGAAGGCGAAGGTTTAAAAATTGCCTTGGCCAATCTGGAAGGCGGGCGAATCGGTATTGCGGCACAGGCGGTTGGTTTGGCGCGTGCCGCCTTGGAAGAAGCAACGGCCTATGCGCATGACCGCGTGGCCTTTGGCAAACCGATTTTTGAACAGCAAGCGATTTCTTTCAGGTTGGCCAGTATGGCGACTGAAATTGAAGCAGCACGGCAACTGGTCCATTTTGCAGCACGCAAGAAAGAAGCCGGTGAAACCTGTTTAACTGAAGCCTCCATGGCCAAGCTATTTGCTTCGGAAATGGCGGAACGTGTCTGCTCCAAAGCGCTACAGATTTTTGGCGGCTACGGTTATCTGAAAGATTTTCCAATCGAACGCATTTATCGTGATGCGCGGATTTGTCAGATTTATGAAGGCACCAGCGATATTCAGCGCCTGGTGATTGCACGCAGCCTCTAATTTTAAAAGGACTTATTTCATGCAGTGGCAAACAATTTTATTAGAACAACGTAATGGTGTCGGGCTGATTACTTTAAATCGTCCGCAAGCTTTAAATGCACTGAATAACCAGCTGATTGTTGAAGTGAATCAGGCACTGGATCAGCTGGAAAAAGATCCGGCAATTGGCTGTATTGTGATTGCGGGTTCGGAAAAAGCCTTTGCCGCTGGTGCCGATATTAAAGAAATGGCAGATCTGAATTTTCCGCAAATTTATCTGGATGATTTTTTCAGTCTGGCCGATCGAATTGCGCAGCGTCGTAAACCTTTAATTGCCGCAGTGAGCGGCTATGCCTTGGGTGGTGGTTGCGAGCTGGCATTGATGTGCGACTTTATTTACTGCGCTGATAATGCAAAATTTGGTTTGCCTGAAGTTACCTTAGGCGTGTTGCCCGGCATTGGCGGGACCCAGCGTTTAACCTTGGCGATTGGTAAGGCCAAAGCCATGGAAATGTGCCTGACTGCACGGCAGATGGGGGCGCAGGAAGCGGAACAAAGTGGTTTGGTCGCTCGGGTTTTTGCCAAGGAAGAATTGCTGGAGCAAACCCTGCAAGCTGCCGAAAAAATTGCTGAAAAATCGCTTACTGCCGTGATGATGATTAAAGAATCAATTAATCGGGCCTTTGAAGTGAGCCTGGCTGAAGGCCTGCGCTTTGAACGCCGGGTATTCCATTCCATTTTTGCAGGTTCCGATCAAAAGGAAGGCATGCAGGCCTTTGTGGAAAAACGCCCAGCCAAATTTACCCATCAATAAGAAATTCATAATAGGAACAAAAAGAATGAGTGATGAAAATAATTTAGCGATTCGGGTCGCAGGGGGGCTGGGCATTATCAGCCTGGACCGCACCAGCCATTTAAATGCCTTAACCCTGGCGATGATTCAGGGCATTCAGGCGCAACTCGATCAGTGGCTGCATGAACCACAGGTACAAGCGGTTCTGATCAATTCCAACAGTCCCAAGGCGTTCTGTGCCGGAGGAGATATCCGCTATCTGTATGACAGCTATCAGGCCGGCAATACCCAATATCAGGATTTTTTTGCCACTGAATATAAGATGCTGAGCACCTTGCGTAATTTTCCAAAGGCCGTGATCGTGATGATGGATGGCTATGTACTGGGCGGAGGCTTTGGATTGGCTCAAGCCTGTCATATCAAAGTTACGAGTGAAAAATCACGTTTTGCCATGCCAGAAACTGCGATTGGTTTTTTCCCCGATGTCGGTGCTACCCATTTTCTGTCCCGACTGGATGAAGTCGGTGTCTATATGGCATTGACTGGTGAGCAAATCAGTAGCAGTGATGCGCTGTATCTGGATCTGGTGGATTATCATGTGCCGAGTGAGCGTTTTGCTGAATTAGAAGCAGCATTGATTGCAGCACCGGTATTAAACCCGATTGAGATTCAAAAGATCATTAGTTCCTATATTACGCATCCGGTGGAAAGTGAGCTGCAAAAACGTGCAGATCTAATTAATCAGCATTTTGACTATCAACACCTGGAGGAGATTGAACAGAGTCTTGCTCATACAAGTAATTCAACTGATCAGGACTGGGCCAATAAGATGCGAACCATTTTGCAGCAGCGTCCGGTTATGGCCAAGCAAACCAGCCTGAAGTTACAGCAAGCTGGACAGAATTTGTCGCTAGAAAAATGCATGCAGCTGGAACGGGACTTACAAGATGTCTGGTTAGAGCAGGGCGACTTTATTGAAGGCGTTCGTGCACTGATTATTGATAAGGACAAAAATCCACAATGGCGAACCGAAAATGCAAAATTTGAACAAACACTGGAAAAGCTCTGGCCAGCATGGACTCAGCAGCGTATCGAAAATATTACTTAAAGCTGATGGTAAAAGACCCTCTATAATTTAATTATAGAGGGTCTTTGTATCTGTCCCATACTTTCATCGACATGAATTCTATTTAGGGGGACATTTTCTTTTTCTTGCCGCCACCATCTTGTTTGTTGACCGTTGACCAGGCAATACGTTCGGCTTCTTCCTCAGAACGACCACGTTCTTTTTCGCTTTCTGCAATATGTTGGGCCTGCCGTTTCTGTTTATCGGTATAGGCTGATTTTTCACCTCTAGGCATCTTAATATCCTCATCAGGTTTGGCTGAAATTACTATAACAAGAGCTTACTTTTGCGAGGGTAAGTATTTGTTGGAAACATTTTATAAAAACAATTTTTTTTAAATATGAAAATCCAAAGATTAAATAGATGAAGATAACGGTCAGCTAGAACTGCTATCTTCTGTGCCAGATTAGCCGTTAATAATACTGCCGCCATTCACATGAATCACCTGACCTGAAATATAACTGGCTTCTTCACTGGCCAGGAATAAATACGCCGGTGCTACTTCACTCGGCTGGCCCATACGACCCATTGGGGTGCTTTTACCAAAATCTTTGAGCTGTTCTTCATCAAAGCTGCTCGGAATCAATGGTGTCCAGATGGGACCTGGCGCGACCCCATTGACACGAATGCCGGTTTTATTTTTCAATAAATTGGTGGAAAGGCTTCGAGTAAATGTGGTGATGGCACCTTTCGTACTCGCATAGTCAATCAGCTGGTCATGACCATGATAACTGGTAATACTCGTCGTATTGATAATGCTATCACCTTCTTGCATATGCGGAATCACCGCCTGAGTCAGGTGGAACATCGATAGAATATTCACATTAAATGTTTTAAGTAATTGCTCGGGCGAGATATCGGTAATACTTTCTTGCGGGTATTGAACCCCGGCATTATTGACCAGAATATTAATCGTTTTAAATTCCTGAAGGGTCTTTTCCACCATTTTCTTGATTTCATCTTGATCTTGTAAATCACATTGAATCAGCAGACAACGGCGGCCTTCATCTTCCACCATTTTTTTGGTGTCCCGTGCATCCTGATCTTCATCCAAATAGCAAATGGCAATATCGGCACCTTCGCGAGCAAATAAGACCGATACAGAACGGCCAATTCCGCTATCACCACCAGTAATCAAGGCAACTTTGCCTTTTAATTTTTCACTGCCTTTATAATGCGGTTTAATAATTTCCGGTGCAGGGTCCATTTTGGTTTGCACACCCGGTTGATGGTCTTGTGTTTCAGTTGAAGCTGGGGTTTCAGGATAATGATTCATATCTTTTCCAATTCCAATGATTGTGGCCATATAAGAAAAAATATATTAGAAGCTTTTAGGCAAAATGAGGCTGGACTCAACATTTCATAACAGAATGTATTCGAGATTTATCAATTATTCATTGAAACGGATCAGGTTGAGCAATCAGAACAGAAAAAGCTGAGGAAATAGCTTCTGGCTACACTTTGATAGCTGAGGTGGTCTTGAAAGGTGAAATTTGATTAGGGAAAGTAAGGCATCAACGGAGATTTAAAATCTGGAAATACATAGGACTCTTTTGCCCAACTCATAGATAAAATAATGGAGAGTTTGTTAACTCTCCATTTATTCATTCTGATGTATTTAAAAAATTTCTATAGAAATAAATTAAAGATTATCACTTAAATTAATTCTGGCTTGTGCTGCTTTTTCCTTTTTGACTGAGGTTTTACCCCAGTTAAACTTTTGTGCGCAGATGCCTAAGCCTACAATAAATAATGCAAGCACACTGGTATAAACTACTTCTTTAAAATACGTCCCCTCAATAATCATGGTAATTAAAGCACCGACAATAAAGATAATGACCAGATAAGTGAGCCATGGGAATAACCACATCTTGAATGGAATATTTTGTCCTTCAGCTTCCATTTTTTTACGTAACTTAAGCTGAGAAATCGCAATCGCCAGATAGACATATAAAGATACGGTACCAGTCGCTAACATCAAAACATCATAAATATTCATACTTTCGGTGGCAGTCAGATAAATCGCCACGAAAGAAAACAGGCTTGAAAAGATGACACCTACCCATGGGCTGTTATTGCGGTTGGTTAAACCAAAACTCTTTGGTGCATCTCCACGTTTCGAGAGGGAATAGACCATGCGTGAACAGGTATAAAGTGCGGAGTTAAAGCAGCTACATACCGAGGTGAGCACGACAAAATTAACAATATGACGCGCTTCTGGAATACCGAGTGCAGTAAGTGCTACGCTATACGTACCCCAGGTCGGATCTTTCAATAAAGGATTATTGTGTGGAATCAGGCAAACTGTGATCAGCATTGAACCGACATAGAATAAAATGATACGCCATACAATTGAATTAGCGGCCTTACGAATTTCCTTGGCTGGATCTTTGGTTTCAGCTGCTGCTACGGTGACAATCTCTGCGCCCATATAAGCAAACATTACACCCAATAAGGCCGTGATCACCGATGAAAACCCATTAGGCATAAAGCCTTGAGCGGTTAGATGAGTTGTACCGCCGAGGATAGAGGCATCGCCCCAAGGCCACAGGTGCATCACGGCCAAACTGCCAAATACCAGGAACAGTACAATGGCAATGACTTTGATCAGGGCAAACCAGAACTCGAATTCACCAAAGTTTTTTACGTCACGGAGGTTAATCCAAACCAGTGCTACAGTGACTAGGAGCATATAGCCCCAGATCGGGATAAATGGAAACCAGCTATTTAGGATTTTCCCGGCGACAAAGGCTTCCCAGCCCATGAGCAAGGTCCAGAAAGACCAGTATAACCAGCCGATGGAAAATCCGGCCCAGCGCCCGATTCCTCGGTCCGCATAGGTTGAAAATGAACCGCTGTCGGGATTCAGTACTGCCATTTCTCCCAGCATACGCATAATGAGTAAAACTAATAGTCCACCTAGAGTATAAGCAATGAGTGCAGCCGGCCCTGCAGAATAGATGACATTACCGGAGCCGACAAAGAGTGCTCCACCAATGACACCGGCAATTGAAATCATGGTGAGATGGCGTGATTTAAGTCCGTTTTTTAAGCCGTTTGATGATTCGGAATTGGAGAAATGTTGATGTTCTGCCATATAATTTCCCTTAATATCAATAGCGTAGCGGCAATAAAATTCCTTATTTGGCTTACGCTATCTTATCCTTTGAAACTGTAACCGAATTCATCAGTGCTTGACCAATATTAAGTTAATCTTAATAAAATAAATCCTTGTAGCCCTATAGACAGGATCACACTTTGATTAAAGTACGGTTACATGCTGTTCATGTATGCGGTTAATTTCTCTTTTTTGTTATAAAGTGACGAGAGCCATTTTTGAGCAATTCAAAGGAGCCAATTGGCTTAAGAGATAAAAAATATAAGCAGGCCATATTTACAGAAAAATAAAGCCTACCTAAAATATCAGGCTAACAGCAGCTTTTACTTTTCTCTTAAAAATAAATAAAAGCTTTTTGATTTTAAAAATATAATTGTATTGATCCTTAACTTTTTACTAAGTTAAAGTGCGAATTCCATGCTCACGCAAGCACTTTAACAACATCCCGAAAGCCACCAGAATTTCCTGTTCACTCACACAGGCAAAGCCCAGTAATAATCCTTTCTGCCGAGTCGAATAATGTTTGGTATAGTATTGCGACAAGGCTCTGACCTTGATGCCCTGATCCAGTGCTTTGGATGCAATCAAGACATCATCACTGCTGCTCGGCAATTTTAAAATCAGATGCAAACCGGCGGCGGTATTGTATTCATGCAGAAAATCTTCACCTAAATGTCGGCGAATCAGGTCAATTAAAAAAGCGTGGCGTTTGCCATACAATAAACGCATCCGTCGGATATGCGCTTCATAATGTCCTTCACGGATAAATTCAGCCAGTGTTTGCTGATCGATTAAGTGACCACCGCGATAAAGTTCCGAGGCTACAATTCGCAACGAAGAAAACAGTTGTTTTGGTACCACTAAATAGCCAATGCGCAGGGCTGGATAAATGGTCTTACTGAACGTCCCCATATAAATCACTGGAGAATCCGGCTCCAAACCTTGTAAAGAAGGATAAGGCTGGCCCGAGAACCGGAACTCGCTGTCATAGTCATCTTCAACAATCCAGCTATTATGCTGGCGTGCGAGTGCAATTAACTGTTTGCGCCGTTCCAAACTTAAGTGTGAACCTAAGGGATATTGATGAGAAGGCGTCACAAAAATCAGCTTAGGCGGTTTTTTAGGATGCAGATCGGGAATAATCCCTTCCTGATCGACCGGTAAGGAACGCAGATTGACGCCATTAATTCGTAAAATATTACGCGCGCCCCAATAGGCCGGATCTTCGATCCAGACTTCGTCACCAATGTCGCTTAAAGTACGCGAGACCAGATCAATCGCCTGATGGGTGCCTTCGGTAATAATGATCTGATCAGCATCGCACTGCACTGAACGGGCAATTTTCAGATATTCCGCCAGCTCCTGACGCAGTTCCAGGGAGCCACCGGCATTGCTGTAAATCAGGTTATTAACTTGAGGTTCACGGCTCAAACGCGTTTGGATTTTGCTGAAAATATGATGCGGAAATTCGGTTACATCGGGTGCGCCCGGTACAAAGGCTCCCCATTGATAAGGCGAGGCCGCGGAATAGCCGAGCAAGTAGGAACCGCGTTGCGACAGATTGTAATTTTGCTGTGCTTTTTTTTCTGCAACGGCAGGAGAATTCTGTTCTACCTTCACCAAAAAGGACTCAGGTAATTTCTCTACTACCCAGGTGCCTTGACCGGTACGGGCATCAACATAACCCTGTGCCTGTAATTGTTCATAGGCATTTAAAACCGTATTACGCGATACCTGAATTTCTTTGGCCAGATCACGCGATGCAGGCAAGCGGGTTTTGGGAGCCAATACGCTATCAATAATCGCGTTACGCAAGCAGCGGAACAGTCGCATCTGTAATGTTCCTGTGACATCTTGCTGCAATCGCTGCAGTAAATAATCTCCAAGCAAGCTACGCAATTGGCTCTCTCCTACAAATTTGAAATGGCTCTCGTGAGAGCGGTATTGCTAGGTGCAAAATAGTCTGATCAGGCAGTCATTGTAAAGTGTCTTGTATGCGTTTTGATCATGTACCTGCGGCTTGAATGCGAGCATACAGGCGGGCAGGCAATATACACAGATACCGATTAAAACTAAAGCGAAAAATCCAGACACTGATTTTGTTAGGAGCTTGCTGAACTGAGACCTGAATCAAGCAATGATTGCCATAACAGGCGAATAGAGATGTGTTGCAGCCGCCAGGACATGCGACTGCATATAACAAAAGGATCATAGAATGAACATGATGATGAAAGGATTGACCTACACCGATCAGGGTACAACGGCCTGGAACAATTATCTTAAGCAACTGGATAAAGTAGCGCCTTATCTGGGTGAGCTGAGTGAACGACTGGACATGCTGCGACGCCCAAAGCGCAGTTTGATTGTCGATGTTCCGGTCATTATGGATGATGGTACGGTTCAGCATTTTGAAGGCTATCGTGTTCAGCACAATTTAACCCGCGGTCCGGGCAAAGGCGGCGTGCGTTTTCATCCAGATGTCAATTTAGATGAGGTGATGGCTTTGTCAGCCTGGATGACGATCAAATGTGCTGCTCTAAACTTACCTTTTGGTGGTGCCAAAGGCGGTGTACGAGTCGATCCGAGCCAGCTTTCCAAGCGCGAACTGGAACGCTTGACCCGACGCTATACGGCAGAAATCAATTTAATTATTGGGCCGCAAAAAGATATTCCGGCACCGGATGTAGGAACCAATCCGCAAATCATGGCCTGGATGATGGACACGTTTTCTATGAATGCGGGTTCTACGATTACTGGTGTGGTTACCGGAAAACCGGTGCATCTGGGTGGCTCCTTGGGCCGCAGTAAAGCCACAGGTCGTGGTGTGTTTATTAGCGGGCGTGAAGTTGCCCAGCAAATCGGTCTGGATTTAAAAAATGCTCGGGTTTGTGTACAGGGTTTCGGTAATGTGGGCAGTGAAGCTGCGCTGCTTTTCCAGGAAAATGGCAGCAAAGTGATCTGTGTTCAGGACCATTCTGCCACCCTGTATCAGAAAGAGGGGATTGATATTAAAAAGCTGCTTGAATACTCAAATGCCCACCATAAAATTCAGGGATTTTCTACCAGCGATGAAATTTCTGCATCGGCTTTCTGGACCATTCCTGCCGAAGTCTTTATTCCGGCAGCGCTGGAAGGTGTGATTAATACTCAGGTCGCGCAAAATATTCAGACCAAAATGATTCTGGAAGGTGCCAATGGTCCCACTTTGACTGAAGCGGATGAAATTCTGAGTGAGCGTCATATTACCGTGGTGCCAGACGTGATCTGCAATGCGGGTGGCGTGACGGTCAGCTATTTTGAATGGGTTCAGGATTTGGCCAGCTACTTCTGGACTGAGGAAGAGATTAACCAGCGTATGGATGCCAGCATGAAAAATGCGGTACAGGATGTATGGCAAAAAGCAGTTCAGGCCGGATGTTCTTTGCGTACAGCCGCTTATATTCTGGCTTGTGAACGTATTTTAATGGCACGTCAGGAACGCGGGATCTATCCGGGTTAAGCGAAGTTTTTGCACCATGGATTAATTGATTAAACCGACTGGATTTAATCCATTATTACTCATGGTAATTTTTGCAATGGATTTTTAAATTGGCTTCTTTATTTAAAAAGGAGCCAATTTTTATTAAAATATAAATAACTGTTTATAAATAAAATAATTTTATATTTTGACTCTTTTACTCGTTTTAAATAGATCAATTGGCTCCTTTCATCTGCTGCAAAGTGGCTCTCGTCTCATACGTATAAAAGCGCAAAATGAACCATATCAGCCAGTCTTTGGCAAATTTCTATCCCAAGATCCGGATAGCAAAATTTACAACGTATGAATCAAGAATGAGGATACAAAATGGACAGTAAACACTCAGCACTGAATGCACGTAAACAGCAGGCAACACCACGTGGTGTTGGGGTCATGTGTCAATGGTACGCAGAGAAAGCAGAAAACTCGACCATTTGGGATGCAGAAGGCAATCAATATATCGACTTTGCGGGCGGGATCGCCGTACTGAATACTGGCCATCGTCACCCTAAAATTATTGCTGCGGTCACTGAACAATTAACCAAATTTACCCATACGGCTTATCAGGTTGTACCATACGAGAGCTACGTTGCTCTGGCAGAACGTATCAATGCACGTGCTCCTATCCAGGGTGCTGCAAAAACCTCCTTCTTTTCAACGGGTGCTGAAGCTGTCGAAAATGCAGTTAAAATTGCCCGTGCCCATACTGGCCGTCATGGCATTGTGACTTTTGGTAATGGTTTTCATGGCCGTTCATTCATGACGATGGCCATGACCGGTAAAACTGCACCTTATAAACGCGACTTTGGGGTGATGCCTGGCGGTGTTTTCCATGCCCGTTATCCGGTGGAATCCAAAGGCATTAGTGTTAATGATGCAATTCAAAGCATTGAAGATATTTTCGCAGAAGATATTGCTGCGCATGACGTAGCAGCAATTGTGCTTGAACCGGTACAAGGTGAAGGCGGTTTTAATGTGGTGCCAGCAGAATTCCTGAAACGCTTGCGTGTGCTATGCGATCAAAACGGCATTTTACTGATTGCTGATGAAGTACAGTCTGGTTTTGCGCGTACAGGTAAACTGTTTGCGATGGATTATTATGAGACCAAGCCAGATCTGATTACGATGGCAAAGAGTCTGGGCGGCGGTTTCCCGATTTCAGGCGTTGTGGGTCGTGCTGAAGTGATGGATGCACCAAATCCGGGTGGATTGGGCGGTACTTATGCCGGTAACCCGGTTGCTGTTGCGGCTGCCCATGCGGTACTGGATATCATTGAAGAAGAAGGTCTTTGTGAAAGAGCGAATGATCTAGGCGCAGAACTGGTTGATGTTTTACATGAACTGAAAATGTCATCTAGCATGGTCAAAGATATTCGTGCACTGGGCTCAATGGTGGCGGTTGAGCTGGAAACTGCGGAACAGGCAAAAGCTGTACAAAACCATGCCATGCAAAATGGTCTGTTAATCCTGACCTGCGGTCGTTATGGTAATGTAATCCGTTTCCTATACCCGCTCACGATTCCGGCAGAACAGTTCCGTGCGGGATTGGCTATCTTGAAACAAGGGTTTGCACTGTCTGTCGCAGCCTAATGAAAGAGTAATGATCATGCTTCAAGCGCAATATAGAGATTTATTACAGCATCCTGATATCAGCTTCGATCAGCCTGCCACGGGTGAATATATTGAAGTCAGAGATGCAGCAACCCAAGCCACTTTGGCCTGGGTAAAATCCCATGACCGTGCATCTGTAGAACAGCTAATTGCTCGTTCTCAGCAAGCACAGAAAACATGGAAAGCCAAGACAGCACTTGAACGTGCGGATGTGCTTTGGGCTTGGTTCAATCTGATGCAGGAACATAAAGAATCTTTGGCTCAGATTCTGACCGCTGAACAGGGCAAGCCACTGGCTGAGGCGCGTGGTGAAATTGGTTATGCCGCTTCCTTTATCCGCTGGTTTGCTGAGCAGGCACGCCGTATTGATGGTGACGTGTTGACTCCAACGCTTGCCCATCAACGGTTATTGGTCATTAAGCAGGCGATTGGGGTGACAGCGGCCATTACACCGTGGAATTTTCCGGCGGCGATGATTACCCGTAAAGCCGCGCCAGCTCTGGCTGCTGGCTGTTCCATGCTGGTTAAACCGGCTGAACAAACGCCTTTAACCGCCTATGCGCTTGAAGTTTTGGCCTTGCGCGCAGGTTTGCCACAAGATGTATTGCTGCATGTCAGTGGTGATGCGGTTGAAGTGGGTCAGGTCTTATGTGAAAGCGAAACCGTGAAAAAGTTAAGCTTTACCGGCTCAACTCAAGTCGGTCGTATCCTGATGCAGCAATGTGCGCCGACCATCAAAAAACTCTCCTTAGAACTTGGTGGCAATGCGCCAGTTCTGGTCTTTGATGATGCCAATCTCGAACAGGCAGTACAGGGCATCATGGCCAGTAAATTCCGTAATAGTGGACAGACTTGTGTTTGCGCGAACCGGATTTATGTACAAGATGGCATTTATGATGCGCTGGTAGAAAAACTGGTGGCTGCCGTTGCCAAACTAAAAGTCGGTGATGGCCGTGATGAAGCTTCTACCCAAGGTCCATTAATTGATGAGGCTGCGATCGAAAAAGTGCAGTCACATATTGCCGACGCAGTGAGCAAAGGTGCACAGGTGAAAACCGGTGGACAGCGCTCAAATCTGGGCGGTACATTCTTCGAGCCAACGCTTCTGACTGAAGTTACTCAGCAGATGCGTGTGGCAAAAGAAGAAACTTTTGGACCGTTGGCGCCGTTATTCCGTTTCAAGACTGAAGAAGAAGCAATTCAGATGGCGAACGATACAGAATTCGGTCTGGCTACCTATGTATTTACCCAAAGTACAGCACGTCAGTGGCGTGTAGGTGAAGCCTTAGAATACGGTATGGTGGGAATCAATACCGGAGCTATCTCTAATGAGGTTGCGCCATTTGGTGGAGTCAAGCAATCAGGGTTAGGCCGTGAAGGGTCTAAATTCGGTATGGATGAATACCTTGAAATGAAATATCTCTGTGTTGATATTTCTTCATAATGATGTTTAAAAAGTAAACTTATTCATTAAAAAACTGATGAGAAAATATCAGCCTCCAGTGAATCCCGTGTTTAATTTAAACCGGGATTCCTGCGATGGAGCAAGGACTCAATAAACAGATTGGAGGAGGGCATATTTTCAGTTGTTAAGTCATTCTTCTTCTCTAAAATTCCCCTAAATATCAATTAAAGCATCAGATTATCATCAGGATTTAACCCTGATTTCTAACTTTAAACCAAAAGCATCCAGTAATTTCTGCATAGACTTGAGTGTTGGATTGCCTTCAGGTTGTTCCATTTTCTGTAGAGTCTGGGGAGCAATCTTGGTAATTTTAGCCATATCGTTGAGTGTGAGGTGCAACTCGGTACGAATGAAGCGAGCAACCTGATGAAAAGGCCAGTCAGGATTGTTACTGACGGTTTCAAGTACAGATAATCTCTTTTGCATCTGTTGAATCGGGGTTAGGGGCTTGAAACGTTTATCCATGATTCAGCTCCTCCAATTGTTGGCAAATATTATCAATTCGATACTGGCTATTTTCTAGAATTTCAGGTGCCAATTGCAGATACTGCATGTGCTCGAGTAACCCCTGATAAAGTGGTAATTGCTCGACTAGCACCGCTCTGATTTCTTCTGAATCAATTAGCGTGCTTTCCGCTATCTGTTCAATGACTGAATGCCAAATTGGCATACCACCATGATCATCTCGCTCCCAACGCGTAGTTCGGGCAATACCATCTGGATGGAGCCACATCGGCGCAAAATCAAATAATGGGGTTAGTTGAATGATTCCGTTATTGAAACGTTGAATCGCTGTATTACGGGTATGATTGTCCTTATTGCCTAAAGCAACATTGGCAAGATCACGCTTCAAATATTCAAAGATTTCCTGTTTTGGTTCAGTACAGCATTGCATCAACAGGCTACAGATCTGGTTATGGATCATTCTTACCCCAAAACCGGCTTTCCCCCCCAGAGAAGCAATACTTTCCTGGGCAATTCTTTCAACCTTCCCATCGATGATCTTACGGTCGAATCGGGGAATGAATAAAGTCTTGCCATGCAGTTCCAGTTCCTGATGAACACGAAGTCCCAGATACTGGGCAATTTTCATATATAAGGCTTCGTGCATCAAAATTTTATCTAAATTCTGATCACTGCCACGGCTGAATTTCACCAGCCAATGCTGCTTGACCTGATGATCTGTCAGCGTGTGATCCAGATAGAACAGGTCATCGTGACCTTGAGTTAACAGTAATTTTGGCCACTCGCCCTGAATACCAGAAGAACCGGCAATAAAAAGTCCATAAGAGGCTAAGGATTCAATAAATTTTTCTTGACGTTCTACGACTTGGTCCAGACTAAAGCCATGATTCTGCTGAACAGGGAATTGCCCCTGTAGCCATTCATAAGCCTCTTTCACCCGTAAGTTACCTATCGGATTGCCTGCACCTGCTTTTAAAAGCGCCCAGTCTGCTTGTTCCTGAGTATTTTCAGAAAAATTAAGCTGACGGAGTAATTCTTTACGACCATAACCTTGAGGTAACAAATCCATCAGGAAGGCCGGCCAGGTAGATTGCAATGTATTTTGCACATTTACCGGTAAATGATAGGCTAGCGCATGCCCATCGCTTAAATCCATATAAGAAATAGCATATTCAAACAGATATGATGTTCGCGTGGCTGCTTGCCATCCAGTCTGTTGTTGACCGACAATCTCAACAATAGCGCAATCAAGCCATTCATCTTCCTGATAAATCTGCAGTGTGCAATATTGATCCATAATCCTATTAAAATAGTAAAGTAAGGTGATTTTATTTATTATATACCTATTTTAATAAAAAACTAATTTTATCTTCTAAAAGTTCTTTACCATTCTAAAAGGCCTTATCTTCACTAGAATACAAGACCCATGAGGCTATATAACAAGATGTATCCTGATAGAAATCACGATATAACCCAATTCATCCAAAAATAAGTTTGGCTAAAGACCTACATCGACATATAGCTTATAAATTTAATAATCCTGTAATTTTTTAAATATCTGGGGATATCTAGCCCTTACTACCTATAACTGCTTTTCTTTTGAATAAAATTTTAAGCAGCAAATAAAGGACTAAATCCCCGTTTGCGTAGTAATTTTCGGTACATGCTTGAACTCCGATCTGCCGGAAAATGCGCTTCTAAAGATAAATCCAGAGGTAAATATTCAGGTTTCTGATTTTCTACAATCACACGATCTTCCTCGAAAATTTTCATATTGAATGCATAGGCATCTTCAACCGGTAAATCTTTATCATAATTGCGGCAAATAGGCGCAAAAAGTCGTGTTGAACGTGCAGTCATCGGTGAAGCCGCATTCATGATGACCTGCTTGGCATCATTCGGAAAATGAATCGTAAGGGTTGCAGTAAAGGGTAGGCTCACTTCAAAATGACGTAACCATTTAAAATCTTCCTGGCCACGCTGCTCTGTTCCGATCGGATAACGTCCCACACTACTGATATAATCTGCATTAAAACCAACATCCGTTTCTGTCGTACTGTAATCAGGAACTTCTACATCCTCCGGATCACCAAAAGTATCGGGATGCACCCAGGCAAAATGTGCCACATCAATAAAACCTTCGAGCTGTCTTCCTGCAAAACATTGAATGTCTATCTGAGGGCAGACCAGTTGCTGATACTCAGCATCATCCCAAAAAGGTATATTAGGAATATGAGGTTCTGCATCTTTTGTAGCGCTTAATGAACACCAGATCAGACCATACTTTTCTACCGCAGCATAAGTTTTCAAATGGAAACGTTCCGATATTTTATGCTGAGGATGTGCAGGAATACGGTTGCATTTACCTTCATTGCCAAAGCGTAAACCGTGATAACGACACACCACGCCTTGGCCGTCATTTTTTCCCAAGCTTAAAGGTACACCGCGATGCGGACATGCATCTTTCGCCACCACCAGTTCATCGTTCATTTTATAAATCACCAGCGGCATATCAAGCAGCATGCTACTTGTTGGCTGATCTGTAATATCACGCGCAAGTGCAATCGGATACCAGTACTGAGCCAAAAGATGCCAGTCATGTTCCTCGAATGTCATATGGACTGGTAAGTCGGGACTAAAAGCGGCGATATTTGTATTCATAATGGGTTCTGTGTCATGACCTTTAGCTGGACTATAAAACAGCAATGTGTTCTATGAAATTTCAATTAACAGGACATAGGATTGCGTAAATCAGAACACTGACCAGCGATTAAAAACAAAATAAGCATCTTTCCAGGTTTTTTATGTTCAACCACGCAAATATTGAGATGGGATATTTCTAAGCTTAAATTTCGCTGAAAATATTTTTTTAAAAAGCGTGCTCTCAGTTTCAATGCTCTAGTTTGGCGCATAAATTGCTTATCACGCGTATAGAAAATTGATCATTTACTCAGAATCGACAAGGAATTGATGTGACGACTAGCTACTTACGCGGACAAGAACTTATTGACAGCATTCGCAGTGCACCTTATTCGCGTGACCTGATTGGCTATCATGGTGAACCACCAAAAGTGCAATGGCCAAACGGCGCGCGTGTCGCGGTACAGTTTGTACTGAATTATGAAGAAGGTGGTGAAAACCACATTGAACATGGTGATACAGGATCAGAACAGTTTTTATCTGAAATCATCGGTGCTGCCAGCTTTCCAGATAAACATATGTCGATGGATTCGATGTACGAATATGGTTCACGTGCAGGCTTCTGGCGCATTCATCAGGAGTTCCAGAAACGTGGTTTGCCGATGACCATCTTTGGAGTCGGCATGGCCTTAATACGTAATCCTTATGTGGCCGCGGCGATTAAAGCAGCTCATTATGATGTGGTTTCACACGGACAGCGCTGGCTACATTATCAGGACATGCCGCTTGAACTTGAACGCCAGTATATGGATCAGGCGATCAGCGTTTTAGAAAGCCTGTTTAGTGAAGCACCGATCGGCTGGTATACCGGTCGAGACAGTCCGAATACCCGTCAACTCCTGGCTGAATTTCCTCAAATCAAATATGACGCTGATTACTATGGGGATGACTTGCCATTTTGGAGCACCTTGACCAATCAGGCAGGGGAAACACGTCCGCATTTGATTATTCCTTATAGCCTGGATAGCAATGACATGAAATTCAGTTCACCGGGCGGTTTTAATAGCGGGGAACAGTTTTATCAATATCTCAAAGATGCTTTTGATGTGCTCTATACCGAAGGTGAAACTGCGCCAAAAATGCTGTCGATTGGCATGCACTGCCGTATTTTAGGACGGCCGGGACGTTTTAAAGCACTACAAAAGTTCCTAGATTATATTCAGAATCATGACAAGGTCTGGATTTGCCGCCGTGGGGATATTGCCGAGCACTGGTATAACCATCATGCGCCATAATCATAAAATATATTGGAAAAGATCAGTTTAGATGCTCTTTTTTGAGTCATGTACTTTATAAAAATAACAAACACATCAGCTTTGGCACTGTTATTGCAAAACCAGTTTTAAATAACCAAGCAATATAATCAGGCGATTGAATAGTGCAACTTGTTGAATTTAATCAAGCATCAACAGAAGATGCGATGATCTTTTTAAAGCACTGTGTGCAAATACCCAGCTGGTCGACCGAGCTTGCCGCAAAACGTCCTTATGCATCGCTTGAGGATATTTTGAATGCAGCGAACCAACAGGCGGCGACCTGGAGTTGGGATGAGATTAAAACTGCACTGGATAATCATCCCCGTATAGGTGAAAAACAGGCACAGGCTGAATTGAGTGAAATAGAAAAAGACTTTTCCCATCGTGAACAATCCGGTATTACAGCAGATAAAGATACCCAGCTCGCTCTACTTAAAGGCAATCTTGCCTATGAGAAAAAATATGGGTTTATCTTTCTGATCAAAGCCGCTGGATTGAGCAGTGAAGACGTCCTTCAAGCCCTGAACTATCGTTTGCTAAATGACCCAGAGATTGAGAAACGTATTGTCCATCATCAACTGGCAGAAATTGCCTTGTCACGACTGGCTCAGGAGCTTCATGCATGATTAGCACGCATATTTTAGATACACATCTGGGAAAACCTGCGACAGACGTGGTCATTCGACTTTTTGCTGAAGACGGTCGCCTGATTAGGGAAGCAAAAACCAATGCAGACGGCCGCGTCAGTGATTTCGGCATGACCGAGTTTAAAGCGGGTGCCTATAGTCTTGAGTTCTTTACATCTGCCTATTTTGAAAATTCGGGTTTAGAAACTTTTTTTCCTAAAGCAGTTATTCATTTTTATGTGAAAGATGCGTCCCAGCATTTTCATATTCCTTTACTGATCAGCCCATTCGCGTACTCCACATATCGCGGAAGCTGATTTTATATTTAGACTTTGAGGGTGAGAAAAATGACAGAACAAAGTAAAACAATATCACCTGAACATGAATATTTAGGTGCGGGAAAAAGTGCAGCTTACGGTTTGCAACACGTACTGACTATGTATGGCGGAATTATTGCACCACCTTTAATCGTGGGAACGGCCGCCGGTCTGGAAGCTTATCAAATTGGATTATTGATTGCGGCGGCGCTATTTGTCGGTGGTTTAGCCACAATTTTGCAAACAGTTGGAGTGAAATATATCGGTGCGAAATTACCTTTAGTACAAGGAGTTTCTTTTGCCGGGGTTGCGACGATGGTCGCGATTGTGACCACAGGCGGTGGTTTGCAAGCAGTTTACGGTGCGGTCATTGTCGCCTCATTGATCGGTTTTTTCCTCGCGCCTTATTTCTCCAAAATTATCCGTTTCTTTCCACCAGTCGTGACAGGCTGCGTCATTACTATCATTGGTTTGTCTTTATTACCTGTAGCAGTCCGCTGGATGATGGGCGGCAATCCCAAGGCACCAGAATGGGGAAGTGTCGAAAATATTGGTCTGGCACTCATGACTTTAGCTTTAGTCGTCTGGCTGAATTTGAGCCGACATGCTGCTATTCGTCGCTTGTCTATTTTACTGGCAATTGTTTTAGGTTCAGTACTGGCTTATTTATTCGGTTTTGGTGATTTCTCTAAAGTTGCGAATGGAACATGGATTCAGGTACCCAGCTTCTTCGCCTTTGGACTACCGACTTTTGAGCTCACTGCCATCATTTCCATGCTTATCGTTACGCTAGTGATTATGACTGAAACCACAGCAGATATTATTGCAGTGGGTGAGATTGTCGGAACCCAGGTAGATTCGGAACGTATTTCCAATGGCTTGCGTGCCGATATGCTCTCCAGTGCAGTAGCGCCTGTTTTTGGTTCTTTTATGCAAAGTGCTTTTGCGCAAAATGTCGGCTTGGTGGCGATTACCGGAATTAAAAGCCGCTTTGTGGTCGCAGCTGGGGGCATGATTTTAGTCGTGTTGGGTTTACTGCCAATTATGGGACGTTTGATTGCTGCCATTCCTGTACCGGTATTAGGTGGTGCAGGTCTGGTACTTTTTGGAACAGTCGCTGCAAGCGGGATTCGTACCTTGGCTAAAATTGATTATAACGAGCAAAAAAATCTTATCATTGTTGCGACGGCTATTGCAGCCGGCATGATTCCCATTATTGATCATTCCTTTTATGCCAACTTTCCAAAATGGGTGCAAACCTTGTTTCATTCGGGGATTAGCTCAACCTGCTTAATGGCCATTTTACTCAACCTGTTGTTCAATCATCTGAACCTATTTAAAAATAAAAGCACAGCGACTACAGAAATTGTGGCAAAGATTCCACATTAGAAAATTTAAACCAGGATGAAAACAGTCCAGAAAATGGGCTGTTTTTTTATCAAAAATTAAAAATGTTGGCTTTGTTTTTGCTTAATTCAGAATGTGATTCTTTCATTCCATTGGGGACCCTTATTTATGAAATTCACTCAACTTACTGCTGCAACATTACTTGTATTGGGTGCGGCATCCGCACAGGCAAAACCGATCTGGCAAGACTTCAGTGTCACCGGACTTTATGGAGAAAACTATGAGGTGGTCGATGAGAAACAGGCGACTGCGACCTTTGAATATACGGCAAAAGTAAAATATGCAGATGTCTTCTTCTTCATTGACCGTATGCGCGGTGCAGATGACTTTAAATCAAGTTATTTTGAATTTTCACCACGTTTGAGCTTGGGTGAAGTGTCGGGTCAGAAGCTTGCCTTTGGTCCGGTTAAAGATGTACTGGTTTCAACGACCTGGGAAGGTGGAGAGGGTTTTGATAACTTCCTGTACGGCGTAGGTTTCGATCTGGATATTCCATATTTCCGTTATGCCAGCATTAACCTTTATCGCGTGAATAATGAGAATATTGATGATGATTACCAGTTGACACTGACCTATGGCGTGCCAATTAAACTGGGAACTGAAGAATTTCTGGTGGATGGCTTCTTGGACTGGTCTACAGAAGAAGATACTCATGACAGCGAGATGAACTGGACCACCCAATGGAAATGGAATGTCGGTAAACACATTTCTCCAGACACCAATTTATATCTGGGGATTGAACATTCTATCTGGAACAACAAATTCGGTATCCCAAATGCCGATGAAAATAATGTCAGTGCTTTAGTGAAATATCACTTCTAGGCAAAGTGATGAATAAATAAGTTAAAAGCCCTGATAAAAGGGCTTTTTTTAATGCGTTTAAAATACGATCTGGATGTTTTCAGGAAAAGGATGAACATCACAATTTGATCCGCTACCTATACGATCCACTACAACAAACTCGCTGGGTGCTTCAAGGGTCAATAATGGATGATGCCAGGTTCCGGCACGATAATTTATCCCTTGTGAACCATCACTGATAAATACCTGAATCTGACTAATATCGGGCTGTGTATAATCAAGTTCAGGCGCTACAACGATTAAAAATTGCTGGCCGTGCATCGGAATAAAAGCCTGTGATCCTAGAGGATGCCTTTCCAGCATTGAGATTTGAAAAGGAATTGCCGTAGCTTGCATATTTCTAAAAATACTCAGTCCGACCTTGGTGTCACTTTCTACTTCAGCCAGGGCATGATAACGCTCAGTCTGCTGCTCATTGATATGAAAATAATGATTACCCTGACAGGCAATGACTTCTCCGAAAGGCAGAAAACTTTCAGTGCTTAAAGGCTGTATTTTTATACTTTGCATAGACATATCATTGATCACTCAAGCCAATTTTCCCCAGAGACGAATCCGGCTGATGCCACCGTCCGGAATCATGTTGACACGAATATGGGAAATTTTTTCGTGTTGTAAAATTTCATTGATGTAATGATGAATATGATCCATTTGCATAGGTTGGGCTGCTAACAAAAAAGGCCAGAACATGCTTTGTGGAATGAGTTGCTCATCGGTTGCATCCTCAACATAGATGGCTTGAATAGAAACCTCTGCAGGGAAATTTCCCTTAAAATGGGCGGTATCAATTTCAATTTTCTCGATTCGGGCACTGGCGCCTAAAGCCAAAATGCACCAGTCAAATCCTGGAGCACGACGCCGTTTGGTTTCCCAGCCATCGCCCATGTTAATGCCACGTCCCGGATTAATCAGATTGCGTGGATGTCCAAAATGCGCATCGCTATAGGCAACGACACGGCCACCATGTTCTAGTGCCAAAACATCTAGCATTTGATCACTATCTTGCAGATTGATTTTTACCTGACCATAGACCTTAAAACGTGCAATCCCACCGTCAGGATAAATATTCAAACGGACATGGGTAAATATCTGCTTTGCTGAAATCTGAAAAATATGATGCTGGCTGGGGCCCAAGACATTATTTTCTATAATGCTGATCCATTCTGCCTGATCAAGATTTCCATCTGGCGCATAACATGCTTGCACAGCAGCAGAGGCCGGATAATTACCGCTAAAAAAAGTCGTATCAATATCCAGTGCCTGTATTTGACCTGCAACAGCAAGTTTAATGATGGCCCAATCATAGCCCGTGTGGCGCTTGCGACGGGTTTCCCAGCCATCCATCCATTTGCCATGCTCATCAAACTTGTCTTCGATAAAGACCGGTGCCTCAAATTGCAACATGCGTTTTGCTTCAGCAAAAAACTCATCTGAACATTCAAGAATTTCTGCGCCAATTCGGGCATCTGCAAGGTTAGTTAACTGCTGTACTGGAGCAGGCAGATCAAAAATTGGAGCTAATAAGGTCGCCATCTTAAATTTCCATCATTGGTATACGTCACATGAATATGCACTTTTATAAATACAAATTTAGGTCTTCTGCCTTTATAAAAACAGGACATTGAAGGAATTTAAAAGCACAGCGTGTGCCAACTCTTGCTATTTTTTTAGTGCATTTTTTTCAGGATGGCACGTTTTTAGCATTTTAGCTGGCAATGAAGATGAAATAGCCAGGAGGAATAGATGGAGATTGCAATTATTGGGGCAGGTATGGGCGGATTAACCACAGGAATTGCACTAAAAAAGTTCGGACATCGGGTCACCATCTATGAGCAGGCAGAACAGATTTTACCTGTCGGTGCTGCAATTTCCTTGTGGTCAAACGGGGTGAAGTGTTTGAACTATCTGGGCTTAACTGAACAGGTAGCAAAGTTAGGTGGCCAGATGAATGACTTAGCCTATATCGATGGTTTGAATGGCGAGGTCATGACGCAGTTTAGTTTGGCGCCGTTAATTGAAGAAGTCGGTCAACGTCCATATCCGGTATCGCGTGCTGAATTACAAAATATGTTAATGGATGCGTTTGGCCGGCAGGATATTCAGCTCGGTAAAAGAATGGTGTCTATTGAGGATAAGGGGCAACACGTTGAAATCGGTTTTCAGGATGGCAGCACTGTTTCTGCAGCATTATTGATTGGCGCAGATGGTACCCATTCCATGACGCGTCAGTATGTATTGGGCAAACAGGTTGAACGCCGTTATGCCGGTTATGTGAACTGGAACGGACTGGTTGAGATCTCTGAAGATTTAGCGCCTGCACAGCAGTGGACCACGTTTGTCGGTGAAGGCAAACGTGCTTCACTGATGCCTGTGGCAGAGCATCGCTTTTATTTCTTCTTTGATGTGCCATTGCCCGCAGGTCTGGAAAATCAGCGTTCGGAATATAAGACCCTGTTAAAACAGTATTTTTCTGGCTGGTGCCCACAGGTTCAGCGCTTAATTGACAGCATTGATGAGCAGAAAACCAATCGTGTCGAAATCCATGATATTGAGCCTTTTACCCAGTTCTATAAGGGCCGTGTGGTAATTTTAGGGGATGCGGCACATAGCACCACACCGGATATCGGACAGGGAGGTTGCCAGGCAATGGAAGATGCGGTCTATCTCGCACGTGCCTTACAAATTAATACGCTAGGTCTGGAAGATGCCCTGAAACGCTATCAGAATAAACGTAATGAACGCGCCAATGAATTGCTGCTACGTGCACGTAAGCGTTGTGATGTCACGCATATGAAAGATGAGCAAATTACCAAAGACTGGTATGCAGACCTGCGTAAAGAGCAAGGCCCACATATTATGAAAGGCATTATTAGCAATATTGTGGGTAATCCATTGGATTAAGCCTCATTAATGGCATCACATATCGAGAAACCGCGATTTTAACCATCGCGGTTTTTGTTATTTAAGTATAAAAATACTACAGTTGCTGCACCTTGCTTTTTAAGGCTTCCATTTGTTCAATAATATGTTTGATCATCAACTGGGAAACGCGTGAAATCTGGCGTTTAGGCGCTACACAGAGGGCAATGGTCAGCGGATGCAGCCCTTTTTCAGAGATAGGTTTAAAGATCACTTCATCTCGCTCTACATAGGGTAAAACATCGAGATAACTAAAAATTCCAATCCCGGAATTCGCCTTAATGAGAGTATTCATCATGCGGATATCATTCGATTCCGTTTTACGTGCAGGTATAAATTGATGATGTTTATACAATGCCTGTACATAATCATGAATAATCAGGGGTTCGGCCGGAATAAAATGGTTGTCATTCAAGGTATCTGAAAAATAAATCTTTTCTGCTTGAGCAAGAGGATGTGATTTACCCATCACAAAACCTAAAGGCAGTTCCAGAAAATGGAGGACTTCAAGGTGTTGATGAGATTTTGGATTCAGGATCAGGCCAAAATCCAGATCTGCCTCAATCACTTTTTTGGCTACGATTTCACTGTCTGCGACCCGGATATTAAAATTAATCCAGGGATAATGTTCATACATATATTGCATGGACTGCATGACAAAACCATCATTTAAGGCAGAAATTAAACCGAATTCGATGGTCCCACGCGTAAACCCCTGAATTTCATCAAAGCGAATCCGGGTTTGCTGGAATTCTTTTTGCCATTTTAAAACATCGGCATAGAGTAATTCACCCGCCAGTGTCAGTTTTAAACCATGGGGCAAACGCTCAAATAACACAATTCCCAGTTCTTCTTCAGCCAAAGCAATTTGCCGATGTACTGCAGACACGGAAATGAATAATTGATCTGCGGCCTTGCGTAAACTTCCCGTTTTCGCCACCGCGATAAAATATTCTGAAAATCGGGAAAAAGGCGTATTCATTAATTTAGTCAAGCGAAGAACCACCGTTTATTCATATCAATATTTGAGATAAACGTGTTTATGCGAGTTTTATGCCAAAGAAGGCAGCTTTAATCGGCAAATACATTTGTACATGGTTGATGTGTTCTAATTTTAAGAATGAATAGTACGAATCATTCTAATAGACAGAATGACAATAAATTAAGTAATTTCAATCATAAGCAAAGCCAAAATTGCACAGTTCTGCAATGTTCAAGGCCTGTAAAAAGAGACCATCTACAGTAAGAATATAGGTTTGATATGAACGCCATTCCAGTCATCAATTTATTCAACAAACCCTGCTATAGCCAGTTTGATGATCAGGACTGGGAAATTCTGGCTCGTCACTGGTATCCGGTTGCACGGATTCAGGACGTTTCTACCCAACCGCAACAAGTAACCCTGCTTGATGTCAAACTTGCACTGTATAAAACAGACAGTGGTGCAATTCACCTGGTTCGTGATCTCTGTCCACACCGGGGCGTACCCTTAACCAAAGGCTGGGTTTCGGGTGAAAATCTGGTCTGTCCTTATCATGGCTTACACTACAATGGCCAGGGAAAATGTATCAAAATTCCTGCACAACCCGAGCTGACCAACATTTCTGAGCGCTTTTCTCTGACCAAATTTCCAGTAGTGCAAAAATATGGCTTGATCTGGACCAGTATTTTTGACCGTGACGAAGCAAAAGCCAATTTCCCTGTTTTAGATACCTGGGAGATGCCAGATCATCAGGCAATTTTACCGCCGTTTGTGGATATTGCCGGTTCAAGTGGTCGTCAACTGGAAGGCTTTATTGATGTTGCACATTTTGCCTGGGTTCATCAGGGTTCTTTCGCCGACCCTGAAAATCAGGTTGTACCCAAATACACGACCGAACGTACAGATTACGGCCTGCATACCGAATATGTCAGCAGTGTCAGCAACTATCCACATGGTATGCAAGATCTGGCACCGGAAGGTTTTTTGTGGAAACGTGTATTTGATGTCTATCCACCGTTTTCTGCGGTGCTAACCGTACATTTCCCAGAACAGGGACAATTAAAAATTCTCAATGCCTGTTGTCCGGTCTCACACAATAAAACCCGTTTATTTGTACCACTGACACGCAACTTCGATACGACAGGAGATTTACAGGCGGTATATGACTTCAATGCACAAATCTTTGCCGAAGATCAGGACATGGTAGAAAGCCAGAAACCTGAAGAATTACCGCTCGATATTTCCATGGAAGCGCATTTTGAAGCAGATCGCTCTTCAACGACCTATCGTCGAATCTTAGCCGAGTGGGGATTAAGTAAACGTTATGTTGTCTAATATATTTTAAAATTTAAAAATATGGATTAAATTTTAAACAAAAACCCTATATTTTAATATAGTGGTTTTTATTTATATTATTTTTGAATGATCAAAATATTATTTATATCTCCTTATTTCTTAATTAAAATTGATTAATATTTTCAAAATTTGAAAATTAAAATAAATCAATCTAGGCAAGCTTCGATTAGTGAGTTCCAATCTCCTTCAATGAGGAGAGAAAAGAAAAATATCTGTAAGACATTAATCTTTCGGTGCATTACAGGCTAAATCCAATTATTAAAAAATACTATTAATCTATTTTAATATTAATAGCTTATATCAAAATAATCCTATTCCCTCAATAAACCTTAATACATGGTTCTATCATCTACATCTATCTTTGCTCATGAAAAATATGAAGCTTCGATTAAAAAAAGAGTGCACAAATTTAAAGCGTTTTATTTTATCGCACTACTAATAAGCAATAATAAAAATAAATCATTTTATTAAATTAAATTTTATATCAACTACAAGCTTAGTATTTATTACTTTAATCCCATTACTTTTTAATTAAATCATAAAAACAAAAACATTTTATTTTAAAAGCCTGTTTTTATTATTTTTGATAAAAACTGGAATACTTATTGCTAATTATATATTGAACAGACTGAGCACATTTAAGTGAAGTCATTTTAAAGCATGTGTTGTATGACACAGAACAACCAAGAGCAGAATAGAATGAAAGAAAAAAATAGCTTGAAAACCGGATTGAAAAAATTGGTAGGGGTGTTAATGGCAAGCGGTGTAATGAGCATGGCCGCTGTCGCGAATGTTCAGGCCCAAGATAAAGCCGCGTTTGTTTATATTGGTCCAACCAGCGACCATGGCTGGACTTATTCTCATGATCAAGGCCGGATTAAGGCTGAAAAAACCCTCGCAGGAAAATATAAAACCTCTTATATCGAAAATGTCCCTGAAACAGCAGATGCCGAACGTGTGATCCGCAACCTGGCACAACAAGGCAATAAAGTCATTTTTGCGACTTCGTTTGGTTATATGAATGCAATGGAGAAAGTATCCAAGCAATTTCCCAATACAGTATTTATGCATGCAACCGGTTATAAGCAGGGCAAAAACTTAGGGGTCTACGATGTCCGTACCTATGAAGGTGCTTATATGCTGGGTGTGGTCGCAGGGCAAAAAACCAAAAATAATGTTTTGGGTGTAGTTGCGTCTTTTCCGATTCCTGAAGTTATCCGTAATATCAATGCCTATACCCTCGGTGCACAAAGTGTAAATCCAAAAATTAAAACCAAAGTCATTTGGGTGAATTCATGGTTTAACCCGGGCAAAGAACGTGATGCAGCCTTGGCTTTGATTGCTCAAGGCGCAGATGTGCTGATGCAAAATACCGATTCTCCAGCAGTGGTACAGGCGGCTGAACAAAAAGGTGTCTTTGCTTTTGGCTGGGATTCTGACATGAGCAAATTTGGCCCTAAAGCGCATCTTGCTGCATCGGTTTTACATTGGGAAAAAATTTATACTCCGGTAATGACGCAAGTCAGCAAGAAAACCTGGAAACCCAGTGCAATGTGGTATGGCGTGAAACAAAAAGCCGTCGATATCGAAAGCTTTGGTCCTTCAGTGTCGGCAGCCTCTAAAGCAAAAGCGCTCAGCGTACGTGATGGCATTTTAAAAGGCACACTGCATCCATTTACCGGCCCGATTCATAAACAGGATGGCACATTGGTCTTGGCAAAGGGCAAGCGCCTAGATGATGCGGCACTAAGCAAAATGAATTACTACGTGAAGGGCGTAGAGGGTTCATTACCGAAATAAAGCTTTGTCATTTTGCAATTCAAAAAACTTTAAATACTTTGATGTACTTTCCCGCATCCATCTGAATGCCTGCACGCTTCAGATGGATGCCGCACTGTCACAGCATTGAATAGGGCACTGATGATGACCTCTCAACACGATAGATCTGCTCATGCGCAAGAGTTGAACGCACGTTCTTCTTCAGGTGTACCGCGTTTACAGCTCATCAATATCTGTAAAAGTTACAATTCATTGAAAGCGAATGACCAGATACATTTAACCGTTCAACCTGGGCAAATTCATGCCATTTTGGGTGAAAATGGTGCTGGCAAAAGTACCCTGATGAAAATCATTTATGGGGCAACCAAGGCCAATCAAGGACAAATGCTCTGGAACGGTAAAGAAGTTCATATTGATAACCCGTCGATGGCAAGAAAACTCGGGATTGGCATGGTCTATCAGCATTTCTCTTTATTTGAAACCTTGACCGTGGTGGAAAATATTTTGCTGGGACTGGATGAAAAGATTCATTTAAAAGTCCTGAGCCAAAAAATTATTGAAGTTTCAGAACAATATGGTTTACCCATTGATCCACGCCGCGAAGTACATTCTTTATCGGTAGGTGAGCGGCAACGTGTCGAAATTATTCGCTGCCTTTTGCAAAATCCCGCTTTAATCATTTTAGATGAACCGACTTCAGTATTGACACCACAAGCGGTACGGCAACTGTTTAAAACTTTACGGTTATTGGCCTCCCAAGGCGTTTCAATTTTATATATCAGTCATAAATTACACGAGATCAAAGAACTCTGTGATGAAGCGACCATCTTACGCAATGGCCGTGTCACCGGAAATGTTAATCCCAAAGACAACAGTACCAGTGATTTAGCACGCTTAATGATTGGCCGTGATTTACCGACCTATGTACGCCCTGAATATACAGGTGAAAAACAGATATTATTCCAGGTTGAGAATCTCAATTACCAGTCCGACGACCCATTTGGTGTGTCGCTGAAAAATATCAATTTAAATATTTTTGCCGGTGAAATTGTAGGAATTGCAGGGATTTCTGGCAATGGGCAAGCAGAATTACTGTCTTTATTGTCGGGTGAAAATAGCCTGAAACATGGCCGGATGGTTCTGGATCAAATCGATATTTCCCGATTCAGTTCTGGACAACGGCGTGATTTGGGCCTGGGCTTTGTCCCTGAAGAACGTCTGGGCCGAGGAGCAGTCCCGAACATGACACTGTCCCAGAATGCCTTGCTGACTGCATTTCGGCAGAACCTGACGCAATGGGGATTAATCAAGTTTGCGCAATGTAAGCTTTTTGCCCAACACTGTATTGAAAAATTCGGGGTGAAAGCCAGTGGCCCAGAGGCAGAAGCACGTTCCTTGTCCGGTGGAAATCTACAAAAATTTATTGTAGGCCGGGAAATTCTGCAAAACCCGAAATTCCTGATTGTGGCTCAACCGACCTGGGGCGTTGATGTCGGCGCGTCCATGTTTATCCGGCAAACCCTGATTGATCTCTCTCGACAAGGCGTCGCTATTTTGGTGATTTCAGAAGAATTAGAAGAGCTGTTTGAAATCAGTGATCGTCTCTGCGTGTTGGCCAATGGTGAACTATCTCCAGCGATACCTACTCATGAAACCAATACTGAAAATGTTGGGGTCTTGATGTCAGGCATTCCAGGCCATGACACTGCGATCATCGTAGAGGAGCAGCAAGCTCATGCTTAATATAACAAAAAAACAAATATACAGGTTGAGAGGAGAGCGACATGCATTTACTGGAACCGCGTGAACATCCCTCTCAAATCATGAAGTGGCTTTCACCGCTCATTGCGCTGCTAGCCATGCTGATTGTCGGTAGTATTCTGTTTTTAATGTTGGGGATTAATCCCGCGCAAGCGATGTACATCTTCTTTATTGAACCGCTGACATCGTCTTATGGTTGGAGTGAACTGGCAGTCAAAGCCGGACCTCTGATTCTGATTGCCTTGGGGCTGACGGTCGGATTTCGAGCCAAATTATTCAATATCGGTGCTGAAGGTCAGCTCACCATGGGCGCGATTTTTGGCGGTGGTATTGCGATTTTATTTCATGATCACATCGGCTGGTGGATTCTCCCGTTAATGATCGTCATGGGCGCATTGGGTGGGGCACTCTGGGGTGCAATTCCTGCCTTACTGAAAACCCATTTTAATGCCGAAGAAACCCTGACCACCCTGATGATGAATTATGTCGCAGTATGTGTGTTGCTATACCTGGTCAATGGTCCTTGGCGTGATCCGGAAGGGATGAACTTCCCACAATCGGTGGTTTTTAGTGAGAGTGCGACGCTGCCATTCATTGTAGAAGGCACACGCATTAATGCCTCTATTTTTATCACTTTTTTTGCAGTCCTTCTGTTTTGGGTTTTTATGCGTAAAAGTCTGACGGCCTATAAACTGGAAGTCAGCGGTCAGGCACCTTTAGCTGCCAAATACGCAGGTTTTTCTTCCTCCAAAGCGATCTGGATGAGTCTGGTGATTTCCGGAATGATGGCAGGTATTGCCGGAATCTGTGAAGTGGCTGGACCTATTGGTCAGCTGAATCCGAACCTGTCCCCAGGTTATGGCTATGCGGCGATTATCGTGGCCTATCTAGGGCGTTTAAACCCCATCGGCATTGTGCTGTCAGGCTGTTTTATGGCGCTAATTTATCTGGGCGGTGAAATGGCACAAATGCAGCTCCAGCTTCCGGTCGCGATTACCGGCATTTTCCAAGGCTTATTGTTGTTCTTTCTGTTGGCGTCTGATGCGCTCATTGAAAACCGTTACCGTTTTGCCAAAAAAACGCTGCCGCCTGAGTCAGTCGCAGCGACCAGCCCTTAACCCAATGTTGTCTACAGTAAAAGGAAGCATGATATGGCTTTAGAAATAACCGCAATCCTTGCAGGTACTGTTGCCGCAGCAACACCGCTGATTTTTGCCGGTTTGGGGGAATTGGTCACGCAGCGTAGCGGTGTGATTAATCTTGGGGTTGAAGGCATGATGCTGGTCGGTGCCATTGCCGGTTTTGCCTTTGCTGCACAATACGATGCCAGCGTGTTTAGCGCGCTGCTGATCGGTGGTTTGGCGGGCATGTTGATGGCACTGATCTTCGCCTTTTTCACCCTGTCGTTAAGCACCAACCAGTCGGCTTGCGGCCTGGCTTTAACCATTTTTGGTTTGGGTATTTCTGCATCTCTGGGGCAAAACTATGTTAGTACCGCACTACCGGGTCTGGCCAATTTTAATATTTCACTGCTGGCGGATCTTCCGGTAGTTGGCCCGATTTTATTCCAGCAAAACTATGTGGTGTATCTGTCAGTTTTTGCATTTTTTGCCGTGTGGTTTGTCTTGGCAAAAACCCGCTTGGGTTTGCTGCTTAAAGCCGTCGGTGAATCACCGGAAAGTGCGCATGCCATGGGTTATCCCGTATTGGCGATTCGTTATGGCGCAGTTCTTTTTGGCGGCATGATGGCGGGTATTGGCGGTGCATTTTTATCGACCGTGTATACCCCGATGTGGATTGAAAATATGGTTGCCGGACGTGGCTGGATTGCCATTGCTTTGGTGGTGTTTGCGGTGTGGAAACCCACCCGTTTAATACTCGGTGCCTACCTGTTTGGCGGTGTAACCATTTTGCAATTTCACGCGCAGGCCTTGGGCATCAATGTACCGAATGAATTTCTTGCAGCATTGCCGTATTTAGCCACCATCGTGGTGTTGGTGATGATTTCACGCGATAAAAAATTACTGAAAATGAATTTACCTGCTTCTTTGGGCAAAACCTTCGTGCCATAACCGTAGCCATTCATCATAAATAGAATAGATTTGAGTATAAATCATGAAAATTTTAACAGCTTCCTATGTCCTCACCATGAACACGCAGAATGAATGCATTAAAAATGGCGCGATACTGATTGAGGGCGACCAAATAAAAGCAGTGGGTACATTGGCACAGTTAACCCAATGCTATCCAGAGGTGCTCATTGAGGATTACCCACAAACGATCCTGATGCCGGGCTTGATCAATACCCATTGTCATTCCGGTTTATTGCGTGGCACGGCAGAAGGATTACCGGTTTGGGATTGGTTACAGCAGTATATTGACCCGATGCACCGGGTGTTGACACCAGAGGATGCGAAAATTGCTTCTTATTTGTGTTATGCCGAGGCACTTTTGTCGGGAACCACCACCATTGTCGATATGTGGCGTTATATGGAGGGTAGTGCGGAGGCAGCAAAAGCCTTAGGGATTCGTGCCGTTCTAGTGCCTTATGCCGCAGAGCATCCGGATCACAATTATTTTGAAACCTTAAAAAGTAATGAGGCCTTAATCAATCGTTGGCATCAGCAGGCGAATGGACGTATTCAGGTTTGGGTGGGTTTAGAGCACCTGTTTTATGCGGAAGCTTCAGCATTAAGCCGTATTGAGAAGCTTTGTCAGGATTATCAAACCGGTTTTCATACCCACAGCAATGAAAGCCAATTTGATGTACAGGAAAACCTGCGCCGTTCAGGTATTCGCCCAATTGAGAGTCTGCAAAAACTGGGCTTGCTAGATCTGCCTAAAACTTTGTTGGCACATTGCGTCTGGACAGATGCAAATGAAATTCAGATTTTAAGGCGACATGCGGTAGGGGTTGCGCACAATCCTATTTCCAACATGAAGTTGGCTTCCGGTGCAGCGCCTGTCGTTGAAATGCTACGTCAAGGCGTTGCGGTGGGTTTGGGTACTGACGGAGAAAAAGAAAACAATAACCTGGATCTATTTGAAGAAATGAAAACGGCATCATTGCTGGCCAAATTTTCTTCGCTGGATGCGGCCGCCCTGGATGCCTGGTCAGTCTGTCAAATGGCTACGATTATAGGAGCTAAAGCCTTGGGTATGCAAGATGAAATTGGTTCATTGGAAGTCGGCAAACAGGCCGATCTGATTGCGGTGAAACTGGATACACCGCGGATGACGCCGTTGATTGATCATAGAAAATTATTTAATTTGCATACCAATTTAGTCCATGCAGTTCAAGGCCAAGATGTCGTGATGACGATGGTGGCGGGACAGACTGTGGTTAAAAATGGCCGTTTGATCAATGCCGATTTACAGGCTCTAATTGATCAAGTGAATCAGGCGGCGCCACGCTTGTTTGAACGTCGTGATCAGTGGTTTGCAAAGCAGGGGCAAACGGTGAATGAATTACAGCGGGAAGAATTTTAAGATTTACGTGGGGGTTGAGGTTATTCATTGATAGTGGGGTGACCTCAGACGCCTTTCTAACGAATGATTTAAATGAAATTAAACAGAGTGAATAGACTGATATTTTCTAATCTTTAGATGAGTTTCATTCATTCACTTCTAAATTGCATCTAATAAGCTATAAAACCATTCTTTGAATTTACCCCTTTGCATCTCTATATTGGGGTGATAGGAGCTGTAGCGGTCAGCCTGTTCTGTGTGTATAGCCTGTTTCAACAGAAGTAGGATATCGGCTCTAGCACGGAACTGGCTTTTTTGATGACTTATATCATTGGCGCTATTTGTGTGTGGAATATCCCACTGGCTGCAGGGATGGCGGTTCTACTCACGATTATCCTGATGGGCAAACAGACATTGCATCAATTTGCCGGAAAAACGATCCAAAGCTATGAGTTAAGAGATGGCTTACTTTTATTGGCTTTGATATTGATTGCGTTGCCGGTCATGCCCAATAAGCCCTTGTGGGGCGCCGTACTGAATCCCTATATCATCCTTAAACTACTCATTTTAATCTTGATTGTGCAGTCCATGGCACATGTGGCAAAACGAATCCTATCCAATGATAAGGCTCTCATTTTATCTGCCTTAGCCTCGGGATTTGTCTCCAGTACGGCCACGATTGCCAGTTTGGGCATGCAAGTCCGATCCGGGCGGGCCAGTGCAAAATTAAATGCAGGCGCCGGATTGATCTCCTGTATTGCCACCTTATTACAGCTCTTGCTGATTGTTCTGGGAGTGAGCGTAGAGTGGTTCAAGTTCCTGCTGATTCCGAGTTTGGTGGGGATCGGAATTTTATGTATTGCAGCCGGATTCTTGATTTATCGAACTCCCCAAGCGGACAACAGTACGACCATCAATGAAATACAAGAAATTGATAGCCGAATGTTCAGTATCAAAGAAGCGGTGATTATTGCGGTCAGTTTGACCTTAATCCAGGCTGGGATTTACGGCGCGAATCTTTTACTGGGAGATAGCGGCTTAATCTTAGGTACTTTTTTAGCCTCTTTATTTGAAGTGCATGCTGCTGTAGCAGGTGTAGTGATACAGGGAAATCCTCATAACCTGACTTTAATTTATGCTGTCATGATTGGACTTGCGGCACATGCGGTGTCTAAAAGTATCAATTCTTTTGTGACTGGGGGATGGAAGTTTTTTCTGTATTTTGCGCCTAGCCAAATTCTACATATGTTAGGGCTTATCTTTATTCTTCTGAGTTTGAAATAAAAGGGAGCTGGTTTGCATATATTATAAAATGATCCAGTCATTTTAAGCCATTTTTAAGTTTCAGATTCTAGGCTAAAGCATCTTAAAGTCTTTGAGCCACGGATCATGCTGAAGCTGTTTTCCCATTCGTCTTTTTTTAGTCAGCGACCTAAAAAGTCGATTAGTCTTTCAGGCTTCAATATGTTGCTCGCTATTTGGCTAGGACTGATCCTAAACTTTGCTTTCTATCAGAAAATTCATGAATTTACGCCTTATGCCAATCTGAAAGCAGGTCTGTTACTGGCCGCCACGGCATTGATCATCATTGCCTTTTACAACTTGGTATTACAGTGGCTGAACTGGAAATGGAACGCCAAAATACTGGCCAGTGTCCTGATCATTCTGGGTGGTTTTAGTGCTTATTTTGTCAATAGTCTGGGGGTCGTTATTACGCCTGACCAGATCCAGAATATGCTGCAAACTGATGCCCGTGAAGTCCGTGATCTTTGGTCAATGCGACTGATCATCTGGACACTGGGATTTGTAATATTTCCACTCGGCATCGTCTGGATGCTTCAAATTCAGCCTACATCGACTGGGCATCAGCTGGTGCATAAAAGCCTGAGCAGTGTAGTCTCACTCGGACTGATTCTAGGTTTATTGTTCTGTTTCTATGTCGATTATGCTGCCATCTTCCGCGAGCACCGCGATCTGAAGGGTATGCTTTCTCCACAAAACAGCATCGCGTCTACCTTGTCCTATTATAAAAAGAAAGCACCTAAAGCAAATTTGCCTTTGGTGACTTTTGGCGAAGATGCACATCTGCTACAGCAGGCTCAAATGCAGGAGCATCCCAAATTAATGGTGCTGGTAGTGGGAGAAACTGCACGTGCCGAGAGTTTTGCCTTAAATGGCTATGCGCGTAATACTAATCCTGAACTGAGCAAGTTAGCGGTGATTAATTTCAATCAGGTCAGCTCTTGCGGAACTGCAACAGCCGTTTCAGTCCCGTGTATGTTTTCGGGCATGTCACGTGAAACCTATGATGAACAGCTAGCCAGCCACCGTGAAGGTTTGCTGGATATTGCCCAGCGCGCCGGTTATCAGGTGACCTGGATTGATAATAACTCAGGCTGTAAAGGTGCCTGTGACCGGGTACAAAAGTATCAGATTCCGGCACAACTGAAACAGAAGTGGTGTGATGCTGGTGGTGAATGTTTTGATGAAATCCTGGTGGATAGCCTGAAAGATTATCTGGCGCATCTGGATAAAAACAACCCGAAACCACAATTAATTGTACTGCATCAGATGGGCAGTCATGGCCCCGCATATTTCAAGCGTTCCAAAGCGCCATATCAGCCATTTCAACCGACCTGTAAGACCAATGCCATTCAGGGCTGCAGTACAGAAGAATTAAAGAATAGCTATGATAATTCGATTGTATATACAGACCATGTTCTTGCCCAGATCATTGAAACTTTAAAGCAGCAGACTCAATATCAGACCGGTTTCTGGTACCTGTCTGATCATGGAGAATCTACCGGAGAGCATGGTTTATACCTGCATGGTACACCTTATAGTATGGCACCGACCCAGCAAACCCATGTCCCGATGCTGATGTGGTTCTCCGATACCTGGAAGCAGCAGAATACCCAGCAGGTCAACTGTCTCAAAGGACAGACCAGCCAGACCCGTAGTCAGGATCATCTTTTCCCCAGCTTATTAAGCTTGCTGGATATAAAAACGCAAGTGATTGAAGCTAAAAATGATATGCTTGCACAATGCTCACCATCCTTAAAGAACAGAGCTTGAAATGCATAAAATACTGATTATTGAAGACGACTTTATGATTGCCGAGTCGACTGAAACATTGCTCAAGCTGCATCAGTTTGATGTGCATTGGGTCAATAATGGGATTGAGGGTTTAAAACAGTTACAGCAGCAGGTCTACGATATTGTCCTGCTCGATTTAGGCTTGCCGATGATGGATGGCATGCTGGTGCTAAAAAATATCCGGCAGAAGTTTCCGAATTTACCGGTGCTGATTATCTCCGCCCGGGATCAGTTACAAAACCGGGTGGATGGGCTGAATCAGGGAGCAGATGACTATTTAATCAAGCCTTATGAATTTGACGAGTTACTGGCCCGTATTCATGCCTTAATACGCCGTAGTGGTTTAAAAAATACCGGGATAGATACGAATAAGAAATTATCACACGGCAGTTTGGAACTAGATCTAGAGCAGCATATCGCTCTGTTTAATGGACAGGCTATAGAATTATCCAACCGGGAATGGTCCATCTTAATGGCCATGTTAAATCATCCGAATAAAATTTTTTCCAAGAATGATCTGGAAGACAAGCTTTATGACTTTGATAGTGATGTCAGTAGTAATACGGTAGAAGTCTATATCCATCATCTGCGGGCAAAATTAGGAAAAGACTTCATCCGTACCATACGTGGGCTAGGATATCGTTTAGGATGAGCGCCATGCAGAAACGTTATTCCTTGCAAAAACGTCTGGTTATTTATATTTCACTGTTTAGCGTGGTATTGGGCTGTGTGCTGATCTTTGCAGCATACCGAATTGCGCTCGAAGAAATTAATGAAGTACTGGATAAACAGATGCAAAGTCTGGCAGAACGTATTTCAGAAAATCATCCGCAACCCTTACAAAGTCAAATCGATCTGGCAAAACAGTACAGTGAAGAAGATTTATTTGTAGATATCTGGTCCTATACAGATACAGCCACTTCCTTGCATCCGCAGGATGTTCTGGTGGCGCCGGTCAGGAAAGCAGGTTTCTACAAGCATCAAACGCGGTATGGAACCTGGTTAACTTATATTATTCCTGCTAAGCAATTACAGATTCAGGTGAGCCAGCAGCAAAATGTCCGGCAGGAACTGGCGCTGGAGCTGGCAGCCAATATGTTTCTTCCTTATGTGCTTTTTTTACCTTTTGCAGTATTTGGCTTAGGCTGGATGATCCGGAAAAATTTTCAGCCGCTCAATGATTTTAAAACTGAATTGGCCAGCCGCAAGGCACAAGACTTAAAGCCAATTGCAATGAAAGATTATCCCTTGGAGCTGGAACCGACCATTCAGGAAATGAATTATTTGTTTGGCCGCATTTCTCTGGCCCAACAGGAACAACGTCAATTTGTAGCAGATTCTGCCCATGAATTACGCACGCCACTGACAGCACTAAACTTACAGCTGCAAATTTTGCTACAGCAGTTCCCTCAAAGCGAGTCTATCCATAATTTGAGTCAAGGCATTTTGCGTATGCAGCATCTGGTCAACCAGTTATTAAGTCTGGCCAAACAGGATGTGACCGAAGGTTTGAGTGAGCCTGTTCAATTGTTATCACTGAATCAGATGACAATCACCTGTATCGAAGAACTGATTCAACTAGCGCTACAAAAAGAGATTGATTTAGGGGTAGAGCAGCAGCAGGAACTGTTGATTCAGGGCCAAGCCTCGGCCTTGCACTCAATCATTTATAACCTGATTGATAATGCGATTAAATATAGTCCGAAGGATGGCGTGATCAATGTATCAATTTTCCAGCAAGGCCAGCAGGCGGTTTTACAAATTGAAGACAGTGGGGCAGGGATAGATCCTGCTCAATTCACTCAGATCCGGCAACGCTTCTATCGGATTCATAACCATGCAGAAATTGGCAGCGGTTTGGGTTTATCCATTGTAGATAAAGCCACCGAGCGCTTGGGTGGAACACTAGAATTTTCTCGAAGTATCAATTTGGGTGGCCTTTGTGTCCAGGTCAAGTTTCCTTTAATCGAAGCCTAAGCGAATAAGCTTCTGGTTTCTTGGAGTTAAGGTTGCCTGATACTAGAGAGTATAGGAGTGGTCTTTTCTATCGGCAGTTTGTGGCTAAACAGCGTATAGCCAATGACATTCATGCACCAGATAATCCAGCCAGTCCATAAATTATGACTCAGGAAATGTGCTCCGCGCATCATTTGTGCCCAGCCCATGGTCAACCCTAAAATTACTGCAGCGATCAGAAGAAAATAAGCACGCTTGCGGTTAGAAATGCGATAAACAAAATAACCAGCCATCAACGCAAAACCACTAGATGCATGCCCTCCAGGAAAACAGTGGCCCGCAGTAGCACTAAAATCCCACAAAATCCCGTTATGGGTAGGTATGGTCATATCCCAGGGACAGGCATGGGCCGACTGAGATTTTAAAATTCCGATCGAGGCCGTGGTCAGCACTACCATGCTAAAAAAATAGCCAAATTCCCAGCGCCGTATATACCAGTTCTGCCATTTCAGTGATGCCAACCAGCCCAGCAATAATGTGATATACACCAGAATCAGCAGGTCTTTCACATAGCGATGATTGAGTTCTGCCAGTGCCCATTGTTGTCGAAGGGGAAATTGACCCTGATCATCGATAAATGGATAGATGAGCTGTAAGTCCAGCACTCCTCCAATGTCAAAGAAGTTGAGAAGAATCAAAAAACTGAAGATTAAAAGTAAAGTTTGGGTCAGTAAAAACCGGGAACGGTCAGTGATCATTTTTAAGTTGTCCATTTCAGGCAGTAGCAAGAGCAGAGGTCAAATCAAATGACCAGCCAAAATGATGCCCCAGGTCAGAGCAATTAAACTGAGTGCTACAAACTGAGCCGCACTGCCCATATCCTTGGCATTTTTAGACAGTTCATGCCGTTCCATGGAAATACGGTCTACCACTGCCTCTATCGCTGAGTTAATCAGTTCAATGATCAACGCCAGTAGGCATACGGCGACCATCAGCGCTTGCTCAGCTGGACTAAGCGGCATCCAAAAACTTAGAGGAATCAAAATAAGGTTGATCAGCAGAATTTGCCGGAAGGCAGCCTCATTTTGAAAGGCGGTTTTAAAACCAGCCAGGGAATAACGGGTCGCATTAAAAATACGCTGCGTTCCTGAGGTGCCTTTATAAGGTGAGCGGTAGGAAGACATAGAACAGTTTCAGTTAACAAGAGATAGGATTAACTTAAATTTTCAATCTTAAAATGCTCTTAAAAAAACCGGCCGTTCTCTGGATTTTTTATACACATAGCTTTTACATTCTTTTGCACAAAATTAAGAATTTTTTAAGTTTGGACTTCTATCTTGAGTAGCAAGTTAATTTCGTGGTGTGAGCCAAATGATCAAGTTTAGTTTTGATCCTTATTTATCTAGTCAGATTCACTTTCTAAATACATATTTCAAGCAGCCTGAATATAAAAAACAAACCCATCACAATAAATTTTTACTACAAGTACCTCCGGCGTATCCGGTAATTTCAGCACAGGATCAATCGCTACATTTGACGGTCAAAACTGTAGAACAAAGCGAGACACCTGAACGCCGTAGCCTGGAAAATTTTATTCAGGAAAAATATCAGCAAGTCCATCAGGCCACTGTATCGAGCTTCTCTTCGACCCTGTTTGCCGGTTATCACGGAGCCGAGATGCAGGTGGTGATTGGTATGCAGCATTTAAATCAATTTAATGCCTTTCTGGAACAGTATCTCGATGAACCCGTTGAAAACATATTAAGCAAACTGAGCCAGACCAGGGTCAGCCGAGACAAAGTAGTAGAAATTGGCAATCTGGCAGCACTAGATATGGACAAAGCCAAACTGATGGTGGCCTTTCTGGTTTTTCATCTCTCGCAGCAACACATCGAATGGGCAGTATGTACCGGAACAACTGCAGTACGTTATGTGCTGCAACAGATGGGATTACATTCCATGTACTTGAAAAGGCTGACCCGCAAGTCCTAGGAGAGGCACAGCACCTGTGGGGCAGCTATTACCAGCAGAAACCTTATGTCCTGGCGATTGATGTGGCAGAAGCCCTACAAGTCGCTCGTCAACTTTATCAATTTAGTCATTAAAGCATTTTGCTTGTTTACCGAGGCACAGAATTTAAATGATGACTGCTTTATTTGAACATATCAGCCTACAAGCACACCAGTATCCGCAGCGAGAAGCTGTGGTTACCGCACAGGCAACACTGAGCTATGCGGAACTACAACGGCGGATAGAATTATTGAGTGCCAGTTTCATGCAGCTTAATCTGCGACGTCTGAACTTATGGGGCGTGAACAGCATCGACTGGATTGTGGTCGATCTTGCCGCACAAAAAGCCGGCATGACTGTAATACCTGTTCCTCTATTTTTTACTGTAGCCCAAGTACGGCATCTGCTTTCCGACAGCCAAACAGAGCTGCTCTGTATTCTGGATGAATCTTTCTCTGCACCAGAATGGCTGTTAAATCTAGCTAAAGACATGAGTAGAGATGAGATTTCCATTACTGGCCAGCTACATGCACGCTTTTTTCGGCTAGAGCAGGCAGTACAGTATTCATCTTCTTTACAAACCCAGCAACCAGCAAAAATCACCTATACCTCTGGCAGTACGGGGACACCGAAAGGCGTGTGTCTGGTAGAAGATACCATAGAATCAATTACGCATTCACTCAGTCAGGCACTGGCCAGCAGTCAGCTTGGACGGCATTTGTGCCTGATTCCATTTGCCACCTTATTAGAAAATATTGCCGGCATTTATGTCGCACTGAGCATGGGACGCGCCGTAATTGTTGGCGAGGTGAGCCAGTTTGGCCTGACATCTAATCATACTTTTGAGACAGAGCGGTTTGTAAATGCAGTGCAGAGCGTCTGCTAAATCCCACAATAAAGTATCAGCCCAGTTTTATTGGGCTGGACTGATTAATTCAATTTTCTTCTAAAAATTTCAAAATTCACTTTTATGGACAAGGAAGATATGAACTTATGGTTAAGTGTATCTTATTTAACTAGTATTTAACTTATGTTTACCTAAAGTCCAGTTCATAATTTTATTGATGAATAATTAATAAAAAATTTAATAACTTAGATGGCTTAATTCTAATTTTTTGACTTTCTAAGTTCATGAACTTATAAGATTTGGCTGTTTATACAAACTCATAATCGGAAAGTACGACACAATATGTCGCAAAATTGTATATAAAATAATTTGATTGTATGAACAGTCCAAATAGATCGTTATGAGTTTTTATTAATACAAATAAATTTATGGATAGTAGAAAATAAAAATCTAAAAGAAATGTTAAAAGCTTATCTGGGGGAAGGAAAATTTTATCTTTTTAATGGCAATAAAGAAGAAAAGTAGAAGATCCCGCCTCTATGAAATTATCATCTAACCCTGTTCCAAGACTATCATAGCTTAATTCATTCCAAGAGATTGAATGTTATCTTAATTCAAAATTTGAAATTATAACTTTATTAATCAGGTGTTTATATCATTGAAATTGAAATTTATGATAATTGATCTAGTCATCTTATTGGACTTAGTCTAAAAACATAAATTGTAAAATTCATGATAAAATTTGATAAATATATGAAAACCAAGTACTCAACATGGCTAAAAAAAAAGTAATAAAGCAATCCAAAGCTAAACTTGAATTTAGGAAAGGGCAATCACGTCAAATTTTTCCACTTAATACTTTGATTAATTTAAGAAACAGTATCTCAATTGGTGAATATAAAGATTGTATCAATCAGTTTTGTATCTTTGGAAACATCGATGCAACTAATTTATTAAAATTAGGTCAAGCTAAACCAGAGAATTTAGTTTGCCAATATATTAATTTAGATCCTTTACCATTGAAAAACGAATTGCATTGGGCTGTTCACTGGTTGTCCTTACAAACAGAAGCTATAAATATCTATGTAACAACCAGAAATAAGATACAAAATTTGATCTTAGAAGATCAATTTGAGCAAGCTATAGATGTTCTTGATACTTTTACCGAGAATCATGGGTGGAGTTTATGGGGTATAGAAATTAGATGTGTGCTGGAACAAACTGTTAATGGAATGACTGGCCTGACAGAATGGTTAACACCATTAAAGATAGCATCAGGAAATAGGTTAAATGGATTGATATACGAGATCCTAAGTGATCGGTGTGAAGACACTTTTTCTTTTTATTCTTTCTATGCAAAGTGCAAAAACTCATTTCCACGTCTTAAGAATCTAGGACCTTGGGTAATTCCTTATTTGGAATACCATGCTTTATCTCAAGTAAATCATGTTGAAGATACATTACCTATCATAATATCTAAAGAGATTACTTCATCATTAATAGATTATTATGAAATTGTTGTTGATAGCTTGGTTTATATAGCAGTCGATAAAAGTATGTATCATCTAATGCCAACTGCAAAAATAGTAATATTAAAGTTAATTGAATGTGGAATTAATGATAGTAGATTAAATAAGCTTTTAAATTTATTTATAGATAGTGAAGAGGTTAACTTTGTTTTAGATGATTCTACTGAAGATAACTTATTAAAATCATTAAATTTTAGCTCCACTAAAAGTATTGAAAATGACAACACTTTTAAGGCTATGATTATTAGCTTATTTAAAGAGTGTGAAATACATGGAAATACCGCTCAAACTCAGATAGATAAACTTATAAAGTTGGGTATTTGCTATAAAAACTTAGATATAGGACAAGTTATAGTTAATGCGGCATGTCATTTCGTAAATTGTTCTATCGGATATACTCAGAGTCCTAATCTTTTTATATTCAATAATAAATTCAAACTTGAAGATATAACAAGCTTTTCCTTTGAAGAAGGTATTAAAATATTAAAACGATATATTTTGAATGATGATAATGAAATAATTAAAAATATTATTAACTTATCAGAAGGAAACTTTAATGATTGTAAAGTTAGTAAAAATGTTTTGTTTTTATGGTTGGCAAAACATCTATATTCGACAGAACAATATGAGAATCTAGATAGACTTTTGAGTGAATTAGATAAATTTGGTGATTTTTGGTCAAGAGAGGTTGCTAAATTTAGAGCATCTATTTTAAATTCTAAAGGCCATGTAATTGAAGCAATTGATTTAATTAATAATTGGTTAATTGAAAACCCAAGATATATTAGTGAGTTTGATGTCACTAATATTTTTGAAAACAGAAAGTGGCGGTTTTTTAAAGAATTAGATTTTATTAAAGTGGGATTAATATCCCATCATTCATATCAAGCTACTGATATAGCTGGTATTGGATATATTTGCAAAATGGCTTGTCGTTCTATCCTCGAAAGTGGAATGAGAGATAACATTAATTCTATATTTAATGACAATCTAGATATTCAAGATGAAATTATTCATTTCTTTGCAAATGTATGGATTGATGAGAACCTATCGTTATGCACTAAATTTGATACAACTGAAAAAGTTCGACAAGAACGTATAGAAATATTGCAGTTGTTACTACAATGGGATGCTGAAAATGCTTCCATTTATACAGATGAAATCAAAGATTTAACATTTGATCAGACATTGCAGAAAGGTTTACGTCAAATCGACCAAACAAGAGTATTTGTAAATGAATCAGCAATTAGTAGATGGGCTGAATCTGAAATACTGCCAGATTATAAACGTTGGATGACTGTAAAAGATTCATCATCAGGAACTCGAATAATTGACGATATTATTAGTCAATTTGCAGTTGATGCAAATAATCGACAATTACTTTTGGATATATCTGATGGTCAGCCTAATATCTCATCTGCATTATTAATTGAAATTGTAGATCGGTTGTATAAACGGTTTCTAAATGATCCTACTGATGGTTTAGATTGTTATCTGAGTTTACGGATTAGACACGGTAGCTTACGAGGAACTGTTTTTGGTCCTTTAGAAGAAAATAGATTACTTTATTTCCCAAGCGATATATCCAAAGAAGAATTTATAAAAATATGGGGAAATATCGTAGATTTTAATATTGTTAATATAGAAGAAGTTTTATGTTTCCTAGAAGACTTTTCTAAGAAGATCAAATTTTTGGTGGATGAGTTGATTAATGAGTTAATTCAAATTCATTCAATCGAAAAACCTAGAGGTGCATTCAAAGACAATTTGAGCCCTGAATTTCTCAGAATAATCAGTAGCTTGATAGAAGAGTCGAATTTATCATTCTCAGCATTTTTAGCTAATTGCTATTTCTTATTTTGGAAAATTGTCGAATTAGCTTTGAAAGACCTTAATTCTTATATTGCAAATGACTTTAAGGATAAGATTAAGCAGGAATTTGATGATTTGATTGGTAAATTGCGTAGTTTAAATAATCGGTCAGCATTATTGCCGATGATAACAACACTTCAAAGTGTTTCAACTGATACTCAAATACAATGTGATATGATTTCTGATTGGTTCAGAATTCCAGCTCATGTTGACGATGAAGATTTCCAATTACCTGATGCAATTGATATTGCACAAGCAGCCACACAAAATGTTTATCGAACTTTAGATGCAATATTCAGACATGAAAACACTATCAAAATTCCTCTCACGACATCAGCTCTAGCTGTTTTGACTGATTGTTTATTCGTAATTTTTGAAAATGCTTGGAAACATTCAGGGCTTGGATCAGCTTTAGAATATATTGATATTGAAACGCAATATGATGAGTCCAATAAACTTCTAACTTTTATAATTTATAGTGATCTATCCGAAGAGCGAAAGTTAGTATTGAATGCAACTGAAATTCAGCGTCTTAAAGAAAAATATATTCGTACTTTGCCAATCCATTTGGTTAATCGAGAAGGTGGTTCAGGATTTGCTAAACTTGCAAGATTAGTTCGGTTTGTAAATAGAGCACAATGTCCTTCGCCTTTTAATTTTGGTCTTAAAGATTCACGTTGGTTTGTACAAGTTACAGTTCCATTGTATGAGCGAGAAGGGAGATTTGAAGCTTATGAATAATGGAAAAACTGTACTAGTAATTGAAGATGACAAGCCGAAACAAAAATCAATAATGTCTTTTTTACGATCAACATTGTGTGCTGACATTGAAATCATATCTGTTGAATCCTTATCTAGTGCCATTGATGAGTTATCTACGAAGACAGTTATTTTAGCTGTAGTGGATATGTCGATCCCTCAATATGATATTGCAAAGGATCGACTCGGAGGTGGAAAGCCTCAAGGTTTCGGGGGAGCAGATGTTTTAAGATTCATAGATAGTGAAACAGATGATACATACACTGTTGTTTTGACGCAGTATGAAGAATTTAAATTACCACAGATGGAAAAGAAGCATGATCCAAGAGGGTTACAAGAGATATTAAAACAGGAGTTGGATGAACGCTTTTTAGGAGTGATTCATTACACAGGTCAATATGGGCCATGGCAAACTGCTTTAGCTCAAGTTTTAAAAAATCTCAATTTGGTAGCAAATAAATAATGCATGTATTACTTGTAGACGATGATTATACAAAGATTGAACGGCTTAAATTTTTTTTGATCGATCAAGGTATTGATGAAAATGATATATTAATTGCTACAGATGCAGCCGATGCGAGTAGAAAATTAAATAAAAATAAAATTGATTTAATGTTGATAGATGTTTTACTACCTGCTCGAAATGGTGCTATACCCCAAGCAGATAGTAGCATTAATTTACTTAGACAAATAGTTGAAGATGAAGTTCTCCCAACCCCAACTCATCTTCTCGGTGTAACGGCTAGTGAAGAAACTCGTAATGAAGTTGACCATCAGTTTAAAGAACTAGTAACAAGTGTACTTCATGTGTCAGCCGATCAAGATAATTGGAAAGGTGTACTCCAACAATATGTTCAGCGTTTATTAAGAACAGAAAATGAAAATACATCTTTCATTTATGATGTAGTAGTTCTAAATGCATTAAGAAAGCCAGAGTTGGAAGCAGTATATAATAGTTGGCCACTTGAGCTTTCCGATGAAAAACTTGTAGGTTCAAATATTAACTGTAAAAGTGGATACTTAAAACTAAGCGGTGATAAGACATTAAAAATTGCTTGTGCTCATTTAAATCAAATGGGGCCTATCGCAGCGACACACTCTACCGAAGTTGTTTTAAAACTCTTCAAGCCAAGAGTCATCATTATGACAGGTATTTGCGGAGGATTTTCGGATGCAGTATCGGTTGGTGATGTTGTGATTGCTGAAAAAAGTTGGGATTGGCAATCTGGTAAATGGACAGAGGATTGGTCATTACAAGCAGCTTCTGATCCTAAAGAAGCTAGTAATGAGTTAGTTTCTTTAGCAAGAACACTTGATGTTGATATGCAATCATTTTACCAACAATATACTGGATGCAGGCCAGCAAATCATCCCAAATTAATAACTGCACCTATGGTTTCAGGTAGTTCAGTCGTTGCTTCCGCAGACATTCAAAAGGTCTTTAGAAGCCAACATAGAAAGATGGCAGCTATTGATATGGAGTGTTATGGCCTCTATTACAGTTGTGCTAACCATCATGGCCAGCCCACCAAAATGATATGTATCAAATCTGTTTCTGATTTAGCAGATCGAGAAAAAGATGATAATTATCAAAGTTATTGTAGCTTTATAAGTGCAAGAGTAGCTCTAAGGCTAATTGAGAAATATTTTAAATTGATCTAACAGAAAAGCTCATTCGTGAGCTTTTTACTAAAGATTTGTCTGATATCAATTTTTCAGAAAATGAAATTGCCGAATTAGTAAGTGCAACTGCTCCTCAACGAGAAGAACCAGGTGGGACTTATTCAGATATTTGTACTCGTTTATATCCAACGGCAGTTCCTTTAGTATTTCCTGAGTGGCATATCAGCTATAGACATCAAAGCTCTTTTATGGGGCTAAAAAATGTAGTTGGTACGATACAAAGTCAAACTCAATAGATAAATTTTTACATCCTACTCTAAAAGGAGATCCAATACTCTGCATGATGCAAAGTATTAGGCTGAATTATTCAGATTAGTTTATTCAATTGAATAAGTTATATAATTAATATAATTTTCAATTGGTATTATTAATATGACAAATAGGATTAATTCTGAACAAGCAGTTGAACATGCTTGGAAGTACTTTGAATTACATTCAAACCAAAGAATTACAATGTTTAATTATTTTCTTTTTATCGTTGCTGGATTAGGCACCGCTATAGGTGTCTCCATTCAGTCTTCAAGTACCTTTGCTTACATAGGAATATTTTTATCCATTTTCCTAAGTATTACCGCATTTGTTTTCTGGAAGCTAGATCAAAGAACATCTTTTTTAATTAAACAGTCTGAAGAAGTTTTTAAAAGATTAGAAAGAAATTCTTCTATTGATATTGGAATATTTTGTAATGAAGAAAGTAACCTTATTAAAGCAAATATGGGAAAAACACTTTTAAGTAAAATTATAACTTATGGCTTAATATTTAGAGCAACTTTCTTAATTATGGGACTAATTGGCCTTATTGGGGCCTTGGTTTTTAGCTTAATAGTTTTTGAAAAAGTCTCTTTTGAAACACCCAAAAAGACTGAGACCACGTTAACTTATAAATAAGTAATAGCCATGTGCATATCTTTGCACAAGGCGACATAATTTGATGCTTTGAAGATGATCGCTTACGATTACTGGTGCTTTTCGAAAGATTAGGCCTTTGATAAATAATTAATTAATGAAACTATTGCACGCACTTTTATTTCTAAATACTTGATTCTATGTATCTTTAAGTGTATTAGCTGTTCGATTTTAGTTTGAATATCAGAAAATTGATCTTTTAACTCTTCTAATGCAGTAAGCTTAGCCAACTGAACGGGTCTAAGCCCTGACACATAAACTAGCCCCAGCACTGCTGAATTTAAAAGTTGTTCATTAGTTATGTTCTGATCTTGATTTACCAAATTACTATTAATTTTAGAAAATCCTTGTTGAATCATAGTTTTAAGAGGGTAGTCAATTCGATCCTCGTATTCTTGATAATATAATTCTGAGTTGAATGAATTAGGACGTTCCAAAAATTCAAGTTCATATTCTTTATCAATATTAAATCCAGAAAACTCTTCTAAAAAAAGCAATTTAACTAAAAATTTTAAATCATAATAAAAATGATTTTTATTCATCTTAGATAAATGATTTAATAATATTTTAAAATTATCGAAATTAAATTTTAGTTTATTATTTTTAAAATATTTTATAGCATACTTAAATGAATCTAATTTAGAATTAAGTCGCGAAGGGGTATTAACCTGTACAAAATAAACCAAGAAGAATTTTAGAATTTTCTCCTCATAATAGTCAAAACAATTGAAATTTAAATGAAGCCTATTTCCAGAATAGAAAAAATCCCAAATATCTGGCTTGGTACTGATAAATTTAGTATCAAATTTAGAAGCAAGATTAAATTTAATAATCGGAGGTATCTTTAAATTATCAATAGAATTTAAATCCTCATATGAGAAGATATTGAAAATCCGTTCATCACCCGAAGAATTACATTCAATATCATATTGTTTTTTATTAGGTTTTATCAAAAATAGTACTCATTTCAATAATTCTTTCAAGATTTGAGATATTTGCTCTTTCTACGATAAACCTCTTGCCGTAGTAGGTAGGCATTAAACTCGTGGGAGACCAACCTCCAAGCACACGTAAATCATCTTGTGCTTTATCCAAAGAATTTTGACCTATATTATTAATCGAATTTCCTAGTTTATCCATGTTTTCATATTTTTTAAATGAATAATTTAACATTAAATATGCCCATGTATGTCTACAAACATGCGGTGTAATGCTATTTATTGAGTCAAAAGCTTTATTATCAAAGTGATGCGGTATTTTATATTTAATATTTTTATCCAGGATTGTAAAAATTTTATTAATACTAGAATAACTCAAAGAAGAATAGGGTGGTTTTAATGATGTGAATAAGATATCAGAGTTAATATCACTACGAATTTCTTTTATATAAATATTTATAAATCTATAATCTCTTTCTTGTAATGTTATTACTCGGTATGAAAATTCATTTTTAATTTTAGGTTTTCTACGTCTGGCATCATGTTCATCATCAGTATTGGTAATAATTAAACTATAAGAATCATTCAATACAGATTTTTTGATAGAATTTACTGTCAGCAACATCAGCTCACCAACTCGAAGTCCATAATTGAGCATTAAGTGAATGATTAGAAAATTTCTAAATTGAGTTGGTCTATTTTTAAATGGATTAAAAGAATTAATATTGTTAGAACTGCTAGGGGCTATAGTCTCATATAGAACTTTAACCATTTCATTTGTCATACTTTTAAACAGATACTTCTTTTCGCCATATATGGTTTTAGTGGATTTCCTAATAATTTTTTTCTTAATCTCGATATATTTTTTTATGTTTGATTTAATTTTTTCTATTTCTTTTCTATCTAGATGAGGGTGTTTCTTTACAGTCAGATAGTCATCCATAAGATAAGTATAAAATTTCAAAAAAGAGCGAATCTTGTTGCTAATATTTATATAACTGACTTTACGATTTCCTCCTAAGTATATGACATCACTTAAGTCATTATTATTTTCTAGGTAAATGATAAAATTATCAATTTCATCGTAAATAAGTTCAAAATTATAATTTGAAGAATAGAAAAATTCGCAGAAGGATATAGAGTATTTTTTATACCAGTCTTTTAGAGCCATCAAATCAAGATATTGTGTAGATAGGCTTTGAAATCGTGTCACTTTCAAGCTAAACAATAATGGGAATAAGCATGGGAATGTCGACTCAGTATCAAACAATAATTTGATTTCATTTTCATTAGATATCTTTTCTTCTAATTGAATACTTTTGACTTCAAACATGGTGAACTTCATGAACTAAAATTTAGATCAACATATCATATTTTGATTAGGGATTTTATTTCTATAAGTTATTGATATTAAGCAACAGAAGTGTACTTATGAAGTTATTATCAGATGTATTATATTTAACATAATATACATTATACGAAATACTATTAATATACTCATACAGGTCATTCACCATATACTTATAGCTGCTCAAGCAACTTAAACGTTAAAGCACTTCAAATTCAATCCGACGATTTCTCTTACGACCCTCAGCTGTTGCATTATCCGCTACAGGTTTACTTGAACCTGAACCTTCAGTACTCAGTAAATGCGCTGGAAGATTTTTTGCGATTAAATAAGCTTTTACTGCTTCTGCACGTTGCTCGTATCGGAGATCAGATTGATTATCTCAAGTGTAAAAAAGTTTCTTTTTCTCCTTTTTCAGCAATTCCAGATCAAATCCGACATATCATCCATCGTGAATTACCATTTTTCTGGATTCTGATATTTTTATTATTATTTGCTGTGATCAGCTTTGTGGTTTTTAAATATGCCTTGTCAACAGAACAAGCTGCTGTGTTTTCTCAATATCAAAATTTGATTAGCACTCCTGCTGAACAAGCTTATATTACGATTCATTTACCCTAACTCAATTTTCAAATAAATATGATGGACACTTATAAAAATCAAGACTTAAAAATGACGCCGTTGGAAAATTTATATCGATGAATAAAAAAAAATTTTTGAATTATTATTAGATCAATCATTCAACTGATGATTTTGATTATATTGAGCAGCTTTATTCTATTAAGCTTAGCTATGTTAGCCTTGCTGTCTTACGAGTTTCGATTAAGAATACAGGATTTTTTTCTTGATTTGATTTCACAAAGCAAACAACAATTTTCTCAAGCAAAACAGTTTGTTCAGAAATTTCATCAGGCGGCATCGCCTGAGCATCTTCAGTCTGAATGGTATTTGCAGCAATGGTGGATTTTGATTTCAGGATTTAGCTTATTTGCCAGTATTTTAATGTTCGCTTTCACTCAGCCACTTACTGCAAGTAGGTTTGAAGCTGAATATTTAAGGAAAGTTGATCCACAGATTTATGCATTATTAGATGGGCAAATATTAACAGCTCCAACTGAAGTTGATGAACAGCTTATTATCGAAGCCTTACAAGAAGAATCTTTAGCAAATCATTCTGTAATTTCAGCGCAAAGCCTTAATCTGAATATTGAAGACATTCATATAAATCCAAATATCAGCACAGCAGACCGTAAATGGCATAAGATGAATCCGCGATTTAAACAGCGCTTACTGATGGTTTTTAAAATTATGCGCGAACAGCATGGTTATGAGCTGGTTTTACTCGAAGGTTATCGAAGTCCGGAAAGGCAAAACTCTTTGGCGACCGACAGTAATATTACCAAGGCCAAAGGCTTTCAAAGTTATCATCAGTTTGGTCTGGCCGCGGATATTGCCTTTAAGCGGAATGGCAAGGTGGTGATTAGTGAACGTGATCCATGGGCCATGCGTGGTTATGAACTGTTTGGCCAGATTGCAGAATCGGTGGGTTTAACCTGGGGCGGTCGCTGGAAATCCATTAAAGATTTTGGACATACTGAATATCGTATGCCCGGTTTAAAGAAAACAGCTGAAATGGCGCATCAACTCATTCATGAAGGACAATTACAGACTCAAACATTTCAGCCTTGAGTGCGAAATCGTAAATTAATTTAGAAAAGTCTGCATATGTTTAATGACTTCATCTGGTTTTTCACCATGCAGCCAATGTCCTGTATTTTCAATGCATTCAATTTTCGCCTGAGAAAATTGTTCATTGATTGCCGCAAAATGTTCAGGTTTTGAGATATAAAAAGAATTACCGCCACGAAGAAATAAAGCTGGCAGATTAATTTTTTCGACCTTTTCCCAATCCATAATATCTGGATAATGATCAAATAAAGCCTGAACATTAAAGAGCCACTGCCCTTTATTAAAGGATTTTAATAAAAACTGAATTACCATTTCTTCATCAATGTATTCACGCATAATTTTTGCTGCCTCAAGTCGTGAAGCAACATTTGCTTGCTGCACCGCAAATAAAGCTTTAAAAATCTCAGTATGATGACTCTCATGATATTGGATTGGTGTAATATCCAGGACGACCAACCTTTCAGTTTGTACACGGGCTAAATCAGCCAATTTCATGGCAATTTTCCCACCCATGGAATGCCCTACTACTACGAACTTTTGAATATTTAAACTGGATAAAGTTTCTAGGACATCTTCAGCCATAAGCTGATAATTTAAGTCTGAACTATGAGCAGAAAGACCATGATTGCATACATCAAGTTGGATCACGGTTCTTTGCTCAGAAAAATATCGAGCTAGTACGCCTAAATTACTTAAACTACCGAATAAACCATGAATGAAGACCATTGGAGATAGTACTGACGTTTCGTGGTGTTGAAGTTGATAATTTAGGATCATTTGAGAATTCCATGATTTCTTTGTTTAAGTGTTTATAGTGGGTTTATATTTGGAATTAATCAATTGCGAAATTTTTAAATATAAAATCCTGCTTAGGCTATTTTATGGGGATATATTTTGCTTAGGCTAAATAATTCATAAACGAATCATAAGTATTTAAAATTACGATTTTAGATCTGGATGGATATTTGGCTATCTATAAATATGAAAGAAGATGGTTGAGTTGTTTTGCAGACTAAATAAAATTAATGAAAATCTTAAAACTGGGATTTAATAACATGTAAACCACTTTTAGGTCAGAGTGTTTCTTAAACTAACTCGCTGTTATTACCCAAATAGACTGAGGTAATTTTGAAAATATTGTTTTTAATTATTCATTGCTTATTATTTATCAAAAAATGACTATTCATAAGTAGCTTATTAATCCACTTGATTCTGTTTAGAATAATACGTCTTAAGTCCAAATGAGTTACAGGTAGTAAACATCAGCATTATAAATTTCCCCTCTCTCCCTTTCTTGATAAAGTTGTTAAAATTATGTATTGCTTAGGCTATTTTAATATCTTAGGATGTTCAAGTTATTAGCTTAAATATAAACGTGCAATCACGCTATCCTACTTAAATTATCCTGTTCAAGAAATTACATCACGTATATAAGACATTTTCAGAAAATTATAAAAATCCAGATTATTCATTTATTCTTATCAATATATTTGACTACCGCTGATATATCCCCGGGATATGAGGTATTTACATCAAAATAAATTTAAATTAACTTAACAAACTCTTTATCAAATGATATTCGGGAGATGGTCTTTCAGGTTTTAATATCTATAAAATTTGATTGTGAAATAGACTTAGATACTTTATTTTTATTCCACTGCGAAAAACTTTCAAGATAAAAAAGTAGTTTATAACTTATTCTACTTCCCTATTTTTACAAAATACGCTCGCCGTCATTCCAGATTTAGTCAAACTTTGATCCTGCCGCTCAAGAAAATTTCTGGCAATCATAGACATCGTAGGTGCCATATTCAGACTGCTGTTTTCTTCGGACACCTTTTGAATATCCTGATAGGCTTTCAGTCGCTTGCAGAAAGTCTGGCGTTGAGTTTGGGCATCTGCCTTTTGATCATCTTCATCTAAAATATGTTTGGTTTCATTCACGATTTTAGTCTGTGTTGAAATAAACTCATCATAGGCACTTTGTGAAAGCGGCTGTGCGAAGACTACGCTACTCAGTCCTAATAATAATCCAGCACAAATGAAAGATGATTTTTTTAGCATTTAGATTTCTTCTTTCCAGACATCTTCATAATCATCGGCATCGATCATGAAACGAAAACCTGTTTCCAGAGCCAGATACGGTAAAACTTCTGGTGCGATGTCCTGTAATTCACGTACTGTCATGGTTTCAAAAGCCTCTTCACTTGAAGGCTCTCCACCATAAATGTACCAGCTGATATTTTCAGCCGTTTCAGGCTTTTTACGGATGCCAACAATCGGATCCTGCTTTAAGGTATGTACTGCCACGGCAACAACATCATCACCCGTGACTTCAACATAAGCCGAGCCTACTTCTTCACAAAGTAGCTTTTGCTCTGCGATCAGTTCTTGTAAAGGTGACAGGTTTTGCGTGTTTTTCGACATTCGGTCTTACTCATCAATTTTCATTAGCGCGCTATTTTAACTTAATTTTAATGAAGCTGATTGGGATTTCATCGAGATCTAAAAAATATCTGCCCTTAAACCATGTTAAGCGCAGATATGGATATCAGCTTATTGGAATACTTTAAAGCGCTCTTCATCAGCGAGATAATCTTTGGCACGTGGCTCGCCTTCTATCGAACCAAATACCAACTGTGCACGCAACTTCCAGTTTGATGGAATGTCCCATTCCGCATGAACTTGCTCATCCACGATCGGATTGTAGTGCTGCAATGATGCGCCCAACCCTTCTGTGTGCAATGCTGTCCATGTTGCAAATTGTGCGATCGCAGTCGAATGCTCTGCCCAGATTGGGAAGTTATCAGCATAAGATGGGAATTGTTCCTGTAAGCCTTCTACGACTGTGTGATCTTCAAAAAATAAAACGGTACCTAGCCCTGCCGCAAAACTTGCCATTTTTGCTGTAGTTTTTGCAGCGCTTTCTTCATCTTTGGCATAGCTTTTTAATTTGTCTGCCACAAAGCCCCAAAACTTTTCATGTTCTGAATTGAATAAAATGACGGCGCGTGAAGACTGAGAATTGAAAGAAGATGGGCTTTGTTTAATTGCAGTCTGAATCAAATCAGTTAGACGCTCAGGAGATTGTTCAACATTCTTGGCAATGGCATAAATAGTACGGCGTTTAGTAATTAAATCTAAAAACTGATTCGACATTTTTGAAAATCCTGGGATATATCTTCGGGAAAATTTGAACCTTCATCTATTTTTGTGAAGGATAGCTAATCAATAAAGCTTTTGCTTTAACGTGAGATAAAGCCTATATACCTTAAAAAATAATAGACTGAATTACTAGGCTATTTAATTGATATTTTTATATATTTTTTGAACAATCGTTAAAACCACTGCCCTATGATAGAGCCTGACGCTAAACGATGGTTCAACATGTGCTATTATTGATCAAAATTTTAAGAATAAAGAAGTTCAATGACCACATTTAATATTGCTTAGGCTATTCTAAGCGATAGCGCATCATGAAATAAATCTCATAGTGCAGATAAAATTAATCCTCCAAAATTGGAGGATTAATTTTATAAATAAAAGCTAAAAAACCAGTTTAAAACTTCGCGTTCAACACCTGAGCAGATACTTTAGTCTTCCACAGCTCACGTAAAATCGGTAAATAGAATTTCTCACCGAGTTCAACCAACTCTGCATCAATCAAGGCATGCATCTCGTGCATAAACAGATAGTCCAGTTCAACTGTGGTCAGTTTAGTCTGCTGTTTTTGATAGTCTTTGCGTTTCTGTTGGGCTTGTTTAACCAGACGATCCGCAAATGCTTTATCTTTAAACTGGGTGATTGCTTTTAAACGCAGTTCGATAATGCCCCATCCGGTTAAAAACATCTGGAAAGTCTCAAAATCATCGCTGGTCGATTCCCAAGACATTTCTTCCAGATTTTCATTATCCGGAAGCACAGGTAAAAGAAGTTCCATCACACTCGGGAAAATCTTTTTGAAATTCAGAATAAATTTAACAGGATGCTCACCTGGATAATCCTTGAATTGCACCTTTCTTTGAACATCTGTTAAATAAATATCAAGCATAAAACAATCATCAGTGGTTAATCTCATCTAGCACTATTGTACGCAACTCTGCCCGAGATAAAAACCACTGCTGACTATTCCATGATAAAACAGGCGGAAAGATTGAAAATAAAAGCGCTACAGCCCTTATTTGGCATTCGGTGAAACCATCTGTTCAGGACGCACCACCTCATCAAACTGTTCAGCGGTGACTAAACCCAGTTCAACAGCCACCTGTTTTAAGGTTTTTCCTTCCTTATAGGCTGTTTTGGCAACCTTGGCTGCATTCTCATAACCAATCACCGGATTCAATGCTGTGACCAGCATTAAAGAATCATGCAGGAAATGTTCAATTTTTTCATGATTCGGCTCAATACCTACGGCGCAGTGATCATTAAAACTGTTACACGCATCGCCTAAAAGCTGGATGGATTGCAGCAGGTTATAGGCAATGACCGGCATAAACACATTCAGTTCAAAGTTACCTGATGCACCTGCCACGTTAATGGTGGTGTCATTGCCGAGAACTTGTGCGACGACCATGGTCATCGCTTCACTTTGCGTCGGATTCACCTTACCCGGCATGATGCTAGAACCCGGTTCATTTTCAGGAATACGCAATTCACCAAAACCACAACGAGGCCCGCTGGCCAGCCAGCGAATATCATTGGCAATCTTATTCAGGCTCACCGCTAAAGTCTTTAATGCACCAGACGCGAATACCGCAGCATCACGGCCTGCCAGAGCCTCAAACTTGTTTGGCGCAGTTACAAATGGTAAGCTTGTTAACTGTCCTAGTGTTTTAGCAGACTGAACGGCATAATCGGGATGAGCATTCAGACCAGTACCGACCGCTGTCCCGCCTAATGGCAATTCATATAAACCAACTAAGGCCTGTTCTAGACGAAGAAGCCCATGATCCAGCTGAGAGACATAACCGCTGAATTCCTGCCCCAAGGTTAAAGGCGTAGCATCTTGTAGATGAGTCCGGCCAATTTTTACAATATTGGCAAAATCCTGAGATTTGGCATATAAAGTATCGCGCAAGCGTGTGACTGCCGGAATTAACAGTTCATTGATCTGCAAGCTCGCAGCCACATGAATCGCAGTTGGAAATGAATCATTGGTAGATTGGGCACGGTTGACATGATCATTTGGATGAACCGGTTTTTGTGCCCCTAAATGATTGCCCAATTTCTGGTTGGCAATATTGGCAATCACCTCATTACAGTTCATATTACTTTGCGTACCTGAACCGGTTTGCCAGACCACCAATGGAAATTGACTGTCCCATTTCCCGCTGATGACTTCATCTGCCGCATCCACGATATAGTGTGACAGTTCTTGGGGAATCTGATTCAGCTCGGCATTGGTCAAGGCGGCAGCTTTTTTGACGAGTCCCATGGCACGAATCATTGGCCGAGGCAAACGCTCATTTCCAATTTTGAAATTTTGCAAGCTACGCTGAGTCTGAGCGCCCCATAAAGCCTCGCTCGGTACAGCCACTTCTCCCATCGTGTCATGTTCAATACGTGTTTGCATGTTCAACCTCAATTCTTCTTGCCTGTTACTGATCTTAGGAATTTCTATATCAATGATTTAATCTATTTATTTAAAGTAATTGATTACAGCAATCATGTAAATGATAATTATTATCAAATATTAGCTAAACACTCTTAATTACTGCCCTCTGAGCATATTCTGATAAAACAACCATTCATCCTCAAGCATCTTTCTGAGTGAACGCTGAGGTTGCCAATGCAGGATATTCCGCGCTTTTTCGATGTTCGCCCCCAATTGATCCATTTCGGCATGCGGATATGGCAAAGCATCCATGGTTTTGATTGCAGACTGAGTCACTTCAGCCAGTTGATCTAGCAAATCCTGTATGGAAATCAATTCACCGGCAATATTAAAAGCTTCACATTTTAATTCCTGCTGTTGTGACAGCCATTGCAAGGACTTGATCACGGCATCACAACAGTCTGCGACATGGAGAAAACTGCGCTCTACTGTGCCATCCGCAGTATGGGCCTGACGGCGTAATTCCAGATATTCACGTTGCTGTGCAGCGACCTGCATCGCCAAAGGCAAAATATTTTTTGGTAAAGGTGGCACTGCTTCTCCCAGCACACCGTGTTCAAAGGCACCGGCGATATTGGATAGACGCAGGATCGCAATCCGCCATTCATTATCAGTTTTGGCAGTATCCCGGATAATTTCCTCAACCATCTGTTGCGATTTGATATAGGGATTCGGATAGGTATAGTTAAAAGGCAGATCTTCGCTTAAATCTGTGCCAGATTGTCCATATACCGCCAGACTGGATAAATGTACCAGATGACGCACTCCGGTACGTTGCATGGCACGCATGAGACTCATAATACAGCTGACATTATCATTATAATATTCAAGTGGTTTTAATACTGATTCTTCCAGTGACTTAAAACTTGCGGTATGTACCACAGCCTGAATCGAATGCTGCTCAAAAACTTTATTCAATGCTGGGGTATTGCGAATATCAATCTTGATAAAAGGTACATACATGCCGGAGATAAATTCAAGACGCTCCAGAGTTTGTAAGTTGGCATTGGCCAAATTATCGACCACAATGACCTCTAGTCCTTGTGCTAACAGACTTAAAGCAATATGTGAGCCTAAAAAGCCTAATCCACCCGTCACTAAAATCATTTATACTACCTACTTTCTGATGAAGCCAAGATCAATCTGTTGTTATTGATCAAGCCTGTAGTGAATTTCGATGAGCACCTTAATTCTTGTTACCTCCGCACCGACTTCCATTTATGCCTGGCATGCCTTGGGTTTGGCTCAGGCCTTGCAAGATAAACAGGAAGCATTCCGTGTATTCTTCTATCAGGACGGCGTATCGGTCGCAAATGCACTGCAATGGGTACCCGACGATCAACGTCATCTTACACATGCATGGCAAGCGCTACAGATTCGCCTCCCGGTCTGTGTAAGTGCAGCATTGGCACGTGGAATTACAGATCTGGACAATGCTCGACGTCACAATATTCAGCAGCATAATCTGGCAGATGCCTTTGAATTGGTCGGTTTAGGTGAACTTGCCGATGCTGTTCAGTCCTCACAACGTCTCATTCAATTCTAGATGTTTCATTTTTTAGAATGTGTTGCTTTTCCAAGGAATCTTGTGTGAAATCTGTACTTGTTATATTAACCCAAGCCAATCTGACCAGTCTGCAGGTGCATGAAAGCCTATCGGCTACGATGGTCCTGGCAACTTTTGGCGCAGAAGTTAAAGTCCTGCTACAAAGTGCTGCCCTCAGTTTGCTGCATTCAGACCTGCAATTTGACCAGGTGCATCATGCATTCAAACTGGCATCAAATATGGTCGACAGTTTCGAGTTTTATGATCTCACTCCGATTCTGATTGAGAAAAAAAACCAGCATTCCTCATTTGTGGCACAGAGCGAACAAGAAATCGAACTTATTGAGCTTAATTCTGAATTTATTCAAAGCTTTGATCATGTGATGTATTGGTAAGGAACAAAGATATAAAAATGTCAAATCACACACTTTATCTGATCCAATCCAGCTATTCGGCAACAGCGCAGATCCTAGAGCAACTGGCTCAAACTTATACAATGGGTGATCAGGTCGTGCTGATGGGTGAAGCGGTTTTGCTGCTAGAGCATTCATTTCTTCAAAGCTTGCCGAAAATTCACATACTGAAAAATGATGCGGAGTTATTAGTACAGCCTTTGCCTGATCAGATAAAGCTTTTGAATTATGCGGATTTTGCAGATCTTTGCCTCGAGTTTAATCGCTGCATTTCAATGAAATAATAAATGGGTTAGATATGAATTTAGAATTGGATCAAGATGGCCATCTGGTTGACTATACCATCTGGAATGAAGAAGTCGCTCAAGTGCTGGCCGATAGTCTGGAACTGAGCTTAACTCCTTGGCATTTTGAAATTCTGCAAGCGGTACGTCAGTTCTATCAGCAGTTTGGTCATTCACCAGCAACACGACCACTGATTAAATTTTTAATGAAAACTGTCAGTGCCGATATCAATAATGCCATGCTTCAAGAAAAGTTTAATACTGGTCTGGTGGCCCGTCACTTAAGCCGTTTGGCTGGTGTACCCAAGCCTGCGAACTGTTTATAAAGATACTTAGCTTTCTAAAGTGTGTACTTAAAGGCCCAAATCATTTTTTGGGCTTTTTTATGAGAGCAATTTTCAGACTGAGAATAATGAAAGATACAGCTGGATCTAATTCGTTAAATTTGGGTTTGCTCTAATACTCGCAATGCTCGATGCAATTCATGATCCATTTCAGGCAGAACCTTAATCAGAAAATTAATTTGTGCTTTCGCTTCGGCCTTGCTCACCAGTTGGGCCTCTACCAGTTTTTGCTGCTGAGTGATCAACAAACTGACTTGTTGAGGATCTGGTCGTTGTCCCTCACTTAAAGCGTTAATGATCTGAGTAAAGTCCAGATATAACTGTTCTTGTTGCTTTGATAATTCGCTTTGCTTTGCAACCGTATCGTTCTGTTCCTTCTTCGTAGTTTGACTATTCTTAGGAGAGTTAACAGAGATATAGCTTGCCGATTTTTCAGCTGGCAGGACCGGATAAGAATGGGTCTGATCAGTAAAATTCGTCCGATAGATTTCTTGTCGTACCTGATAGCCAATACCCACTAAAGCCCCAAACAAGAGCAATCCGATCATTACATAGAACAGAATTGTTTTATCATTCATTTTTATGTCCTCAGCTCAAGAAAGACAGTCTTTATTTATTAAGAAGCTGTCTTTTTCGCTAATCGACGATTGACTACGGCGTTGACCAGTCTGCTGGTGCATATCCAATCCGGACACGTTGTGGATGATTTCCCACCGGCACACTCAGCACTTTATTGCCCGTGGCAAAATCAATCACGGTAACCAAATCGGTTTCACTTTCTGAAATTACACAGCTACGACCATCCGGGCTTCGCGTTGCCCAATAAGGTTTACCTGCAGAAATCAGTTTCCCGGCTGTCAGTGTTTTGCGATCTACAATCGTAGCGTAGTTATCCATCGTACCGGCGACACAGAGCTTTTCACCATCAGCACTGATTGATAGGCCATGATGACGCGAATCATTCACCCATTTTGTCCGGTCTTTCGGGATACTATCACTACCAGGCAGCTGTCCGATCCGGCTAATCTTGTTCTGATTCAGATCGTACTCAATCAGACCATTAAAAAATGAAACTTGGGCATATAGTTTAGTTTCATCCTTGCTAAATACCATTGGTCGTACGGAGTTAGATAAATCTTTACGACCAAATGCATCCAGTGCGGGCCTGAAGTCAATTTTTCTTAGCACCTGATGTGTATTGGCATCTGCGATAGTGATAAAACGCTTTCCTTTAGTAAAGTCTTGCCACTGAGCATCCATCGACGTTTCCACATTGCCGATAGCAGAGTTCAGGATCTTGTTACCACCATCGAAGTAAATATTTTCATGCGGTTTATCGCCAGTACTGAAACGGCCTAACTCTTTACCGGTATGGATATCTAGTACATGCACTACATTTCCTGAAGATGCAGATACAGCGATGCGATGCCCATCTGGTGATACTGCCATATGGTCGGCACGGAAGCCTTCTACAGGCGTCCGCCAGTTAATCTTGCCGGTTTTGATATTAATTGATACCACATCGGCGAAACTTGGGCGTGATGCAACGACTGACTGCCCGTCTGGTGTCGAGTACATATCTCATCCACCAACTGATCATTGCCTTCACCGGCTGTGGTCTGAATATAAGTATAGGCAATCAGTTTGATTGGATTCAGGTGAATTTCCTTAAGGCGCTCTTTACGGTCAGGAATCATGTTAATGACGCCTATTTTGCCAAAATCACCCGATGGACGAATCACGGTTACCGTGCCATCCCAGTTATTTCCGACAAAGAAAACCTGCTGTGAATTGGCAGGTGCAGCTGAAGGTGCAGAAGCGGCCTGTACACTCGGCAACGCAGATAGCATCACCATCGCAGATAATGTTAGACAGAACCGTGGCCATTTTTTATTTTGAATTTTCATCCATTATGCTCCGCATAATAATTTATATTTTTGTTTTCATTCCTTGTTGTGTACACAGTCAGGCTGTGTTTTAACTTATCTAATATACAAACGTATAAAATTATTTACTGCTATTTCCGACCAAAAAATATGCAGCCATTTTAAATCTATCACTTCAGGTTCTATGAATTTAGCTGATCATCGTACTCCGATCTTATATATCCAGCACATCGACAAACTGTGCATTGAGCACTTTGGCAAGATCAGCCGGCTTTAATCCAATATCCAAGCCTCTTTTACCGCCACTGACATAGATCTTATCCAACTGTTCTGCGCTGGCATCAATCACCGTTTTTAATCGTTTCTTTTGACCAATGGGACTGATTCCACCGACCAGATAACCGGTCAAACGTTCTGCATGTTTAGGATCTGCCATCTGGAGTTTTTTACATCCCACAGCCTGGGCTACTTTTTTCAGATTTAACTGATGATGTACCGGCAATATGGCAACAAAATACTGTTTATCATCCGTGACTAATAAAGTTTTAAAGACTTCTTCCACCGAAAGCCCTAATTTTTCAGCAGCTTCTAACCCGAAACTTTTGGCATTGGCATCATGTTCATATTCATGAATGCTGTATTCGATTTTATTGGCTTTTAATAGTTTGCATGCAGGTGTCATAGAAAGTCTTGTTTGAGAGGAATCGCATGATTATATAAAGATTAGCTCAAGAAGTTAATTTAGATGAGGCAACTACAGAGCAAATTTTGCTTTAAGCCCGTATTCCGCTTCAATCAGACCTATTTGGTTCAATCTTTACGCTCTTCAATACTTTTAAACTCTTCTGCAAAGATGATGACGAGCAAAATATCAACAAATGTATGTGTTTTTGCCACTATCTAAGCGTTAGGCGATTAATGGCTTCACTGTGTAGAAGGCTTGAAGATGAACACATTCGTCATTTCATGCGTCTATAAATACAAGGCATATAAGTCGAGCGTTTTATCTTAAACCCGCTGAGATTTAACCTTTATCTCCGGAAGAAGAAATAGATTCTTGTACAGTGTCTGTCATGAATACTTGAATTGAAAATGATGTAATTAATTCCAATATATTGGAAGAATAGACCTAGGAAAATCCAAGTACAATAAGAGAAAATATCATTAACATATTGTCTTATCTTATATTTTTAAAGTTTCATCAAGTTTTGAGAAACGGTCGATAGCTTATATATAAAGAGGATAATCAGCACAACTCTAAAGTCAGAATGTAAAGAGTTTTCTATGCTATAGAAGTCGAACATTGCAGTAAAATCAGCCAGACAACTCTTGTTCAAAACTAAAAATATCACTAAAAGGAAGAATTTAGCGTTAACATGAAGATACAGTTACATAAAGGATATTAACTGTTTTTGCCAATTGGGTTTACAATGAAAATAATCTGAATACCCAGCGAATTGTAATTTTTTAACATTGCCAAATCTCTGCAAAGTTTTCATTATAGCGCCACTGTTTGCTATATGCTTTCTACGTTAATTCAAAGAAATTATAAATAGTAATGTAGAAAATCATGCAATAATAAGCAGAGTTTGCAGACATCTTGCAAACAAACCCCGATACTTTTTAATTGGAGCATGCTGGATGAGTTCGACCATTTTGGTTATTCATGGACCGAATTTAAACTTGCTTGGGAAGCGCGAACCGGAAGTTTATGGTCACCTTAGTCTTGACGATATTAACCAGCAGCTGATTGCTCAGGCTCAACAAGCTACCTTACAACTCGATACTTTCCAGAGCAACTGGGAAGGTGCCATTGTTGACCGAATTCATCAAGCCCCGCAAGACGGCATTCAATATATCATTATTAATCCAGCAGCATTGACCCATACCTCTGTTGCTGTTCGCGATGCCCTCCTTGGCGTTGCCATTCCTTTCATTGAAGTCCATCTGTCTAATGTGCATGCACGTGAGGCATTCCGACATCATTCATACTTGTCCGATAAAGCCATCGGCGTGATCTGTGGTCTAGGTGCAAAAGGCTATGCTGCTGCCCTCGACTATATCATTGAAAAAATACAACCTTCTACACAATCTTAATTAGGAATACTGTCTCATGGATATCCGTAAAATCAAGAAACTCATCGACTTGATGATTGAATCTGACTTACAGGCGATCGAAGTTAAAGAAGGCGATCAATCGATTGCATTAACTCGTCGTAATCCAGTGGTTGCAGCAGCTGTTCCTGCGATGCCTGCACCAGCAGCCGAAGCGCCAGCAGCAAAATCTCCTCGCGGTGCTGTTGAAACTTCACCAATGGTCGGCGTGTTCTATGCAGCACCAAGCCCAGGTGAGCCGACCTTTGTTAAAGTTGGCCAGACCGTTTCTGCAGGCGATACGCTCGGTATTATCGAAGCAATGAAAATCATGAACCCGATTGAAGCAACTCAAAGCGGTGTGATTGAAGAAATTCTGGTGAAAAATGGTGAAGTGATTCAATTCGGTCAACCACTTTTCCGCTACCGCGCTTAATCACCCCGGGGATTTATAATGTTGCAAAAAGTTTTAATTGCAAACCGTGGTGAAATTGCGTTACGCATCACCCGTGCTTGCAGAACTTTAGGGATCAAAACTGTAGGTGTCTATTCTGACGCAGACAAGGACCTGATGCACTTACGTTTCTGTGATGAAGCAGTATGTATCGGCCCTGGTGCGAGCAGTGACAGCTACTTGAATATTCCTGCGATTATTACAGCTGCTGAAATTACCGGCGCAGATGCAATCCATCCTGGTTATGGATTCCTCGCTGAAAATGCAGAATTTGCAGAAATCGTAGAAAATTCTGGTTTTATCTTTATTGGTCCGCGTCCGGAACATATTCGTTTAATGGGAAACAAGGTTTCTGCCATTATTGCCATGAAAAAAGCTGGTGTACCAACAGTACCGGGCTGCGACCATGCCGTAACGATTCACAATGCCATGGCTGAAGCCAAAGAGATCGGTTTTCCACTGATTGTAAAAGCTGCTTCTGGCGGTGGTGGTCGTGGTATGCGTATCGTAGAAAATGTCGATACCCTGCTGGAATCTGTTCAGGCTGCACAGCGTGATGCAGAAATGTGGTTCGGTGATGATACGGTCTATATGGAACGTTTCCTGCAAAAGCCACGTCACGTCGAAGTGCAAGTACTTGCTGATGGTAATGGTCATGCGATTCATCTGTATGATCGTGACTGTTCACTACAGCGTCGCCATCAAAAAGTACTGGAAGAAGCACCAGCACCGAACTTACCAGAGCAAGCACGTGCTGATATTCTAGAAGCCTGTGTAAATGCCTGTAAATTGATGCAATATCGTGGTGCAGGTACATTCGAATTCCTGTTTGAAGATGATGAGTTCTTCTTCATTGAAATGAATACGCGTGTTCAGGTTGAGCATCCGGTAACTGAAATGGTCACGGGTATCGATATTATCGAACAGCAATTGCGTATTGCTGGCGGCTTAGGCCTCGATATTCAGCAAGAAGACGTCAAGGTTTTAGGACATGCGATTGAATGCCGTATTAACGCAGAAGATCCATCGACCTTCCTGCCTTCACCAGGCAAGATTGACAACTTCTATGCACCAGGCGGCGCAGGTATCCGTTTAGATTCGCATGTTTATCCAGGTTACAGCATTCCACCGTATTATGATTCGATGATTGCCAAACTGATTTCGCATGGTAAGGATCGTGAGACGTCTATTTCTCGAATGAGAAATGCTTTGGAAGAAATGATTTTGACTGGCGTTAAAACCAATATTCCTTTGCATAAAGATTTAATCCTTCAGGATAAAAACTTCTGCAAACAGGCAATGGATATTCATTACCTAGAGAAGCATTTGTTAAAGCAGCTTGAAGGTGCTGAAGACAAAGCTTAAATCAAAGCTCATAAAAAAACCGCTGTCATTCAGCGGTTTTTTTATTGTTTGCAATTTAAGGCAATACGCGTCTGAGCACAGCAAAACATTGTTCGGCTTTTTCATTGGCGCAGAAGTTAATGGTATAAGGGTTTTGCCATTTCACAAAATATTGCGAAATTTCACCAGACTGATCCACCTGATTGCCTGAACAGTCTTTTTCATTATTGTCATATTTTACTTGCAGAATCAGCGCTGGAATCTGCTGCGAAGGATCCTGTGCCGGCTGATAGTCATATAGCCCCGACGTCCACTCATCGCCACTTTTAATCACCACATTATTATTGCTTTTAAAATTATAATATTCGATACATTTTTTATTATTCGGGATTTCCATTCCCCACAATCCGACAATTTCCGGACGGGTTTTCACAGTAAATGTATTTGGGATTTCAGCAGCTTTAGCAGGAGCATTCGCTGGTTTTTTATTTTCTGTCGCCATTAGCCAAGGTGAGCTCATGAGTAAGATAAGGCTAAGACATATTTTTTTCATATTTACCGGCATCTTGTTAACAATTGATTCTAAATTATCATATTTTTTGGGATCGTGTCCCGCTCTAACGCAATTTCAATACAGAGTCAGAAATTATTTATCACATTGTTTAAAAACATGGATTTCCTTTCTGACTGTTTTTGTATATATTTCGTATATAAGAATCTTAATAGTTCGTATTAATAACAGATTAATCAAACAATAAAATTATATTTTAGGTCAAACTTAGTTGCTGAACAAAGTGATCATTCACACTTAGAAATTTGAATAGGATTTTAAATTTGCAATTAGCTCGAATAACAGAACAACAATTAAATCATGAAACCTATGCTTATTTTGTCATTGTTTTCGCTGTTTTAGTCTGTTGTTTTATTGGGATCGCAACCAGACCGATTGAGTACCTGGCCTTATTGTGGCCGGCCAATGCTGCCTTGTTAGCCCTGTTCTTACGCTTTCCACATTTAAATAATGTGGGAGGTTGGCTTGGTGCATTCAGTGCTTTTATGTTTGCAGATCTCGTCACCGGAAACAGCCTATTACAAAGCCTGTTTCTTACCCTGTCTAATCTGATCAGCACTATTGTCTCGATATTTTTTATTCGATATTTCAAGATTAATTACAAATACTATAATACTGGTTATACATTCGTTCATTTATTTGGCATCTTCGCTTTTGCCGGCTGTCTGGCCAGCGCTGCTTTTGCAGTTGCCACCCTGCCAAACTTACCCAATACATTCATGACCAAAGAAAACTTATGGATTGATTTTGGTCTATGGTGGACGGGCGAGATGGTCAATTATATCGTGGTATTACCTTTGCTTCTGGCCTTTCCCAGAATCAAGGATATGCAGTATCTGTTTAAAAACCGCCGTCAAAAGCGTCATCATTTCAGTTATTTTCTGCCCGCAGCTACAGTCGTACTCTGTGTCATCATCACCAATATTTTTTCAGGTCCGGGCACCCTGCTCTATCCTTTGGCTGCGCTGATCTGGGCCGCATTAACCTATCGCCTGTTTAGCATGACACTGATTAATGCGTTTGTGACTATTTTAACCTATTACAGCCTGACGCGGTTTTATGCCACAACGCATGACACCTTGGCAGATTCTACGATTTATATTTCGCTCCGGATCGGGCTGTTTATGCTGGCCTTATCGCCGCTTATTCTTTGTATTATTAGTCAAAACCGCAATGAGCTGTTTAAACGGGTTCTCTATCTGGCCAATCATGACAGTCTGACCCGCACCATGAACCGTCATTTTTTCTTTCAGAAAGGTGAATATTTACTGCAATATGCCAACAGAATGGAATTTTCGGTCATCATGCTGGATATTGATCATTTCAAACGTCTGAACGATGATTTTGGCCATCATGTCGGTGACAAGGTGCTGCAACATTTTGCGGAAATCATTCGCTGCAATTTACGTGCTGAAGATCTGTTTGCACGAATTGGTGGGGAAGAATTTGTGCTGTTACTCTGGAATACCGAACCATCAGAAGCACGTCTTATTGCAGAACGGATTCGTGATCTGGTGGAAAAAACCCCGATTTATCAATCAGATGGCTCGCCCCTGTATATTACCGTGAGTGTGGGCATCACTCATCAAAATGAACCGCAGGCCCAAGACCTGCAAAACCTGATCAATATTGCAGATCAAGCCTTGTATCAGGCCAAACATCGTGGGCGAAATCAGGTGGTGCTTGCATCTTGAGCCTAAATGATCTACAACCTTGAAGCAGCAACACTAGGGAATGGCAATGAAATTTGAAGAATATCTGCAATATGACGGTTTAGGACTGGCTGATCTGGTCGCCAATAAACAAGTACATTCAAGTGAACTTTTATCTGCTGCACTAGAGCGTAGCTCAATTGCCAATCCCGAGCTAAATGCAATTATTATTCCGATGCATGAGCATGCATTGAAACGGAGCCAGCAAAATCTGTCCGGACCTTTTGCCGGTGTGCCTTTTCTGGTTAAAGACCTGTTTCAGGAATATGCCGGTTATCCAACTTCTTATGGTTGTCAGGGCTTAAAACGGATTGGTTATATCGCCGAGACCAATGCCGAGATTGTCAATCGCTGGGAAAAAGCCGGGATTGTGACTTTTGGACGTACCAATACTCCTGAATTTGGGATTAAAGGTATTACTGAACCAGATGCTTGGGGCAGCTGTAAAAATCCGTGGAATTTACAGCATAATAGCGGCGGCTCGTCCGGTGGTTCCGCTTCTGCCGTGGCTGCCGGAATTGTACCAATTGCGGGTGCTGGTGATGGTGGCGGCTCGATACGTATCCCCGCTTCCTATTGCGGCCTGTTTGGCCTGAAACCGAGTCGTGGCCGCACGCCTTGGGGACCACAAATGAGTGAAGCCATGCATGGCGCCGCGATTCAGCATGTACTGACCAAAACGGTACGGGATAGTGCTGCAATGCTGGATGCCACCCATGGTGAAGATCATAGTTCACTGTTTAAGATTCAGCGTCCACAGCATCATTATCTGGATGTGATTCAGCAACCGCCAAAAAAACTGAAAATTGCGTTTAGCACTTATTCTACGATTGGCACACCTGTTTCCCAGGATGCCATTAAAGCCATTGAAAAAACAGCCAAATTGCTAGAATCTTTGGGCCATGAGGTGGTCGAAGACCGCCCAGCCATTGATGGAATGCAACTGGCCAAGGATTTTATTACCACCTGGTTTAGCCAATTTTCATTTATGCTGGATGAAATCCAGAAAGGCTATCCGTCTAAAACAAATGATTTTGAATTGGACTCTTTAGCACTGGCGGCTTTTGGGGCCAAAACCAGCGCGATTGATTATATCCAGAACCTGAATAACTGGGGCCAGTATGTGACCCAGATGAATCATTTCTTTGATAATTATGACCTCTATCTAACGCCTGCAACGGCGACAGTGGCGCCGAAAAATGGTGAGGTCAAAACACCAAACTGGCAGAAACCGATTCTTAAAGGTTTATTGAAACTGAATAAAGCGCATTTACTGGCGCAAGGGAAACTAGTAAACCAGATTGTGAAAGAAAATCTAAAATGGGTGCCTTTTACCCAGTTGGCCAATATTACCGGACTCCCAGCGATGTCTGTACCACTGTACTGGAATGAACAAAACCTGCCGCTCGGTTCACAGTTTATTGCGCCGTTTGCCCGTGAGGATCTGCTATTACAACTGGCAGCCCAATTGGAACAGGCACAACCGTGGTTTGGGCAATACGCCAAAATCCGTATTTAATACTGAGATGATATTTTCAAGCCTGTTTTTGCAGTTCGACTTTATTTGGCAATCCGAAAATCAGTAACAAGCCAAGCAAAGTCGATACTGCAGCAGTGATAAAAATAGATGTGCCGCCGACTTGATCCCAATAATGCCCAGCCAGAATACTGCCACTCGCCACGCCAACGCCCCACATCGTGCTATATAGCGCTTGTCCACGTCCTTGCTGCCCTGCAGAAAAATTCTGGAAAATCACTCGCATCGCAATCATATGAAATAAACCAAAACTTAAAGCGTGAATCGTTTGAGCAAAAAACTGTGCCATGAATGAAGCAGGAAAGACCCCGACGATGAACCATCTTAATCCGGTCATCAATAAGCATAACGTGACCAGATGGCGCCATGACCAGCGTGTCAGAAAGAACGTCGCATAGGCAAACATGATGATTTCCGCAATGACCCCGACTGACCAGAGCAGCCCAATCTGGCTGGTGCTAAATCCCGCCTGACTGAGATAATTGCTATAAAAACTATAAAACGGCGCGTGTGAAAATAGCAGAATCAATTCAATCAGGAAAAAACTATACACCACTGGGCGTTTAAATATCGGCCATAAGGGTTCGAGCTGTTTCTGGGCGGTAGGCGCTGTCGTGGGCTCTTTAATGGTAAATGACCAAAGAAAGGCCAGAAATGAAATACTCAGCAACAAGACGGGTAACATACTGATGCTAATAATTTCAAAGACGGCGCCCAAGCCGAATACACCGATAATAAAGCCGACTGATCCCCATTTTCGTACTTTGCCATACAGTTCTGCTCTTTTTTCTCCGAGCCAGAACAAAGTTACACCTTCAAACTGTGCCAGAATAGCATTCTGAAAAAAACTGAAAATCAGCATCAGTAAAGCTACAGATTGAAAGCTATTGGGAATGATAAAAATCATGAACCAGATACAGGCTTCCATCCAGGTGGCAATACGCACCAGCAACATGCGTTTACCGGACTTATCTGCAATCCAGCCCCAAATTAAGGGAGCAAAAAATCGGGTAACAATCGCAATAGAAGATAAAATCCCGATTTCCTGATAATTGAAGCCTTGATCTTCAAGATACAGACTCCAAAAAGGCATGAACGCCCCAACAATCGCATAGTAAAAAAAGTAAAATCCACTGAGTCTATGCTGGATTGCTAGAACTGGCATTGATTTATATATCCTAATATTTTCAAAATTTTAAACTCAATAAATTTCTATAGCACTGTATTCGACGACTCTTGATTTTGCTACGAGCATCTCGCATTAGTCTAAAAATAAATTTTCATAAGTTTATGGATAAATTTTGCTAAAGTAAAAAACTCTGTGTTGAGTTAAATCAAAGTAAAAACATAAATCTACTTTTACATAGAGCACACGATAAAGAGTGGAAAAATTTTAGAAAGGAGACTGGATGGACTTAAAATCTGAAGATCAACAATCATACAGACATTACAATTATTTTATGGCTAAAGTATGTCCAAAGAATTTCAGATCATAGGCTAAAAATTAAAACTAACTCTAGCTTTATAGCAAGGAGAAAATCAATGCCTAACTTTATAAGACCTCTATGCTCGGGTCTAGTCTTCCTCCCTCTAATGGCAATAAGTATTTGTAGTGCTGCATATGCTAACGCTTCCCCTATAGCATCTAACTCTCCAAAAGATAATATTCATCCCCATATAGATCATCATTTAAGTGAAAGTCTTTATCCTGATGAAGCAAACATAACTGAAAAAATCGCAGATATAATTGAGCTATCGATTCGGAAAGAGTATTCCACAGGTATCGCGCTACGTGATGCCCATCCCAAAGCACATGGTTGTGTACGTGCAGAATTCAAAGTAGATGAAGTTCTTCCTAAAAACTTGGTTCAAGGTGTTTTTATTCCGGGAAAAACATATCAAGCCTGGATTCGTTTCTCTAATGGTTCTAAAGATGCCCAACAAGCAGATATTAAAAAAGATGCCCGTGGCATGGCGATAAAACTTCTGGCTGTACCGGGAGAAAAGCTTTTAGATGATGAAACCTCTACTCAAGATTTCATTATGATCAATCATCCTGTCTTTTTTGTGAATGATCCAGTCCGATATATGTCATTTATGCAAGATATAAATAGCGATAGATTTTTCAATAAGTTGCATATTCCTTTTGCATTAGGAGCTAAAGGAACCTGGATTGCCTTAAATACGAGAAATAAAATTTCTAATCCTTTGCAAACTAGATATTGGTCTATGGTGCCCTATCAATTAGGAATAGGCACTGATCGTCAAGCTGTAAAGTATTCAGCTCAAACATGTTCGACAGTGACAGATCCTCTTCCACATGCTCCCCATCATAATTTTCTAAGAGAAAAACTGCGCCAATATTTGCAAAAAAGTGAAGCATGTATGGAGTTTCTGGTACAGCCTAGAACATCAAACACCATGTCGGTCGAAGATTCCATGACTGAATGGCAAGAAAGTGAGGCACCTTTCTACAAGGTCGCAACTATCCGCATTCCTCCACAAGTTTTTGATACGCCTGACCAAAACAAGTTTTGTGAAAACCTTTCCTTTACACCATGGCATACCCTACCGGAACACAAACCTCTGGGAGTAATAAACCGAATGCGAAAGGTGATTTATGATCGTATTAGTGAGGTTAGACATGATATGAATTCTATTAACAGATCAGAACCACATTAAAATATAAGTGCTTATTTGAAGTTATCAGCTAACCTAAAATAACCTGTTGTACTGCTCATTCGCCTTAACTTAAAAGCTTTAGTTTACAAACTTTGTGCAGAGTTAATTTAGAAACATAAATAAAGCTGCTACATTAAAAATGACATTATAAAAAGGAAAATGGTTTCAGCGATGAAAATTAAATCTCCTATTATTAAATTGATCATGAGTTGTTTATGTTTAGGTTCAACATATGCAATAGCATCTCCTCCACTTCCCGATAGCAGCAAAATCCAAGCATCTCATATTTCGGAAAAAATACCGGGTACAATATTATCTATACAAGAACAAAATACTGATCTGTTTACGAATGCCTCACAACGTTTCTTAATCAATTATCGCAGTCGTGGCACAAAATCCGAACCCATCGTCGCTTCAGGCTATATCCTGTTACCTAGAGGCAAAGTCCCTAAAGATGGCTGGCCTGTTCTGGCTTGGGCGCATGGTACAACTGGCGTTGCTGATACATGTGCACCCTCTGGAGATTATGTGGGTGGGCCAGTCCATGTCTATCAGCAAATCGCTGCTAAGGCACTGAATGCCTGGCTCGCTCGCGGCTATGCAGTCGTTGCACCTGATTATCAAGGTTTAGGCACTCCGGGCGGTCATCCTTATATGAATGCGCGAAGCCAGTTGCATACTGTCGTTGATGCTGTACGAGCGATCCACCATTTAAAGCCTTATAACTTTAGTAAAAATTGGTATGTTATGGGTCATAGTCAAGGAGGTGCAGCATCTCTTAAAGTTGCAGCATCCGGTCAAAAAGATGCGCCTGAATTTGATCTTCGCGGGGCAATTGCACTGGCACCAGGCGGTTATCAATATGAAGGAATCGCTGAATATGTTGCTAGCAATTCGCAAATCACGACTGATGTCGCCGCATTTTTTCCAATTGTGCTTTTAGGAGCAGAAGCTGCAGACCCGATGCTTGCTCCAGCAAATTTAGTTAGCCTAGAAATGGGAGAAATTCTTAATCATGCACGCAGTCGCTGTTTGTCAGAATTACAATCGGACCTAAAACAAGCACCTAAGACTGTCTTTAAATCAAATGTAAATCTGGCACCTTTGACAAATTATTTAAAAGAACAGTCTATTGAGAATATGACACCGACTGTGCCGGTTCTGCTGGTACAAGGTGAGAAAGATCAACTGGTCGATGATCGTGGTACTTATGCTTACTATCAGCAGGTATGTACGAAGCAGAAATCTATCGCCTTCCATCTAGTCAAAAATGGAGATCATCGTGATTCCTTAAGACAGAGTGAATTTCTAATTGGAAACTTTATCCATTCAGTTGAACAAGGGAAAGCTTTGAACACCTGCCCTACAAAATAACCCGGTGAGCTTTTGTATTTAATCATTAAAAACTCAAATATTTTAATCTTCATATTTATAGAATAGTCCTTTAAAGGAGCACTATTCTATAAAGAGGATAAACTAATATTAATCCGTATTCTTACTTTCTGTTATAACTATACTTACGATTTCGAATTGTTTTGAGCCCATCATTTTTATACTTTAATTCTTTAGCAAATAATAATTAGAATGAAAGAGGTTATTTATGTGCTCGAACTATGAATTTCCCTCAAAAAAACGTCTTTCCTTATTAGATATTCATGAAGAGCAACTCGAACTGGGCATGAAAACACATGTTTATCCTTTAGCGCTAGCCCCAATCATTATGCGCGGTGCTGATGATTTTGAGCTGGATATCGCACGTTTCGGACTGATTCCAGCCTGGGCGAAAGAATTGAAATATGGCCGGCATACCTATAATGCACGGACTGAAACAGTGGCATCCAAACCGAGTTTCCGACATGCCTGGAAAAACAACCAGTTTGCTTTGGTACCCGTCGATACATTCTATGAACCTAAATATATAGACGGTAAATCGCACTGGTTTGGCATTTCACGTGAAGATGGCAATCCTTTTACCGTGGCGGCGATTTATGATGACGCACACATTGATGGTGAGAAAATCAGATCATTTTCGATGCTGACCATAAATTCAGATCAACATCCCTTTATGAAACAGTTTCATGACCCGAATGACGAAAAACGCTCGATTATTGTGATTCCGGAAGAATCACGACATGACTGGTTGCACTGCGATCATGAACAAGCCCATGAATTTTTCTTTGAAATGAAAGATGAGTTTATTGCAAAGCCTAGAGATCAAGGTTTATCGAGAAATTAAAAAGCCCTAAACCAAGTTAGGGCTTCGTCCATGTGAAAAAGCTATTTTTGCTCTCTCAATGGATTTTCGGGTTCTGCATTGGGTTTTTTCTCTGGTTTGACATGCTTATAAGATGCCTGATTACCCTTGTCGTCATTCGATTCTTTATGCGGATTTGATTCTTGCTCTTGCTCTGGCTTATTTGTCATATGCATCTCCTTCATATATCTATTAAGAGATAAATATGACATCTACTGCTAAACATCAATGTTATTTATGTTGCACATTCAGTTTTCTAAAAAGACAAATTTTCCTTGAAGTATTCTTTTACATTTCACAAACCCTAAAGTCCATCTGAGCAAATAAGCTGTTCAGCCTGATCGTAGATGGTACAGCAAAGAATATGAATTCGCGTGCGAGCCGATATCGAATACATGAAATTTTCTAAGCTTATCCACTGCCGGAAAAAGTCTTTTCATTTCAGCAAAACCTTTAGGATGATTGGCCTTAATCATTCGATACCAACCATCTAATGCAGTTTCAGCCTTTGGCCTCTTTTGAATTGCTTCAAGAATTCGAGCGCAGATGCTCACCTACATATATTCTATTGTATTTTGCTATTTCAGTTCTAAGTACTAAGAATTTATCAAAACGTAATCCTATTGAAATATTTTTCTTATAAAGTATTCCTTGTGAGAAATTATGTTTAGATCCAAAAATTTTATCAGTAAAGAAAAACCCCGCCAACTGATGATTGAACGGGGATTGATCTTCATTAATATGTCTGATGATTTGGCACATTATTCAATATTTTTCAAGCAATCACGACACTGTTTGACCTCATCATGGTCACACGTGTAGTTAATTTCAGTCGCACCATGAAGACCAAATAAACAAAATATAAATTGCATCATGTTTTTCTCCTGAGTGTAAAAAGCTCGATCCAACATCAAGCTTTATTGCTTTAAATATAGAGTGACTCAATACAAAATAATTGGATCAGCGATCTAGAACAACTTCAGTACTCAGCTCTGTTTAGCCTTTAAGTAAAATTGAAGCTTTTGGGGCTAAGTTCGTACAGGCTCTTCAGCTTGAGTCGTCTGATCCTTTTTACAATGATCACTTTTACAATGCTTGCTGCTCATCATCTGACACATTTTCTCTTTGCAAGATTTAAAACAACAGCCGACCATCACGCCCATGCCAAATGCGCATATACATCTCATCATAGCTTTGTCCTGTCTTTTCGTGAAAAGAGATATATAAATAACATCTATTCATGTATCTCTCCTGAGGGAATTTTCAGGCTTTATGTTGTGTATGAAAACTTATGTGAAAGAGAGTGAGCAAAAAATACAATCAGCAAAGAAAAAACAAGATTTAAAACGGAAAAGAAAAAGCCTGTTTAACTCTCCTAAATTAAACAGGCCTTATAATGTGCTGATTTTTAATTATTTTCATTAAGTTCTTAGAATGAGGCCAAGATATCACTAGCCATGCAGCCAATCTGTGTAGGATATATAGATGCAATGTTTCAAAATATGAAAAAACCATTACTTTTGTTAATTAAATGACTGTAATTTATCCAAAAATATTTTTGATGAGAAAATAAGATTACTAAATAACCAAAACCCAAGAAGAATTGCTAAACCTATAAGTGAGAATGGGTTAATTTAGATTTTTAGAAGAAAATTCCTTATTTCAGTCAATATCGGATGTTATGAATGTTCAATGTCTCATAAAGTTTATAGATCCCTGCTTTCTTTTTAGTCATTTCTCTCTATAATTTTTCATATGAGCAATAACAATATTTTGGCAGCATGAAAAATCGCATACTAATTACTTTATTGATGAGTCTGGCAATAAGCGGCTGCCAAAAACAGCAAGCAGAGAATTCAGCCGAGGCTGCTGCAAATATTAAAGCGCAGTTTGAACAGTCAGATAATCAACTCAGTGCTTATCTGGACAAACTCGACTCTTCAACAATTAGTTTGGAAGAAAGAACACGCATCCTGTGTGAACAATATCCTAAAGAATATAAAAATAACTACATGCCTGCTCTGCTAAAACTTGCTCCCAAGGAATATACAGAAAAAGAGTTGCTCACCGACCTAGACAATGCCTTGAATTTCTACAAGCTAAAAGCCAATATTCAGTGTTCATAAATACTTAGTCTAATCATGCAATGAAATATAAAAAAACCGCCTGATTCAGGCGGTTTTTTTATGAAGAGCGTATATCTTAAACAGAATTAACGCTGTGGTTTTCACTGATCTTGTTGATTGCGTGAACGTTGTTGCTGTTGGTTACTGTTTTGCTGTGGCTGTTGTTGCTGTTGGCCTTGCTGGTTTTGTTGCTGCTGGTCGCGCTGTTGCTGGTTGTTTTGACCACCCTGCGGCTGTTGTTGTTGCTGGTTATTTTGTTGCTGATTTGGGTTTTGCTGGTTGTTTTGTTGACGCTGCTGATCTTGATTGCGTTGTTGATTTTGCTGTTGCTGTTGTTGCTGCTGTTTCTGTTGGTCTTGCTGTTGATTATTAGCCATGGTGGTATTCCTTACTATTTGCTTTAAATTAAAAGCCGATAGGTTTCGACTTAATATCTACTCTACGCATTTTTCAGATTTCGCCAACCTTTAACCTGTTACAGATTAATTCAATGTAATAAATAGTAAGCTAAGTACTTGAAGTGGAGATTAATGCGCAACATAAATTACCTGATATAATGCAATAGAAACATAATGAAAGATTTTATAGGTCAAAAATTTATTATCCAATAAAAGGAATAACTTAAGTCCTATTTCATATATATAAAAATTTTTAATAAAATTTAAAAAGTGTTATTAAATAGAACCACTTAATAACTATACTATTGATATTTATAAATATATAAAAATAAATCTAAATCTTCTATATTTTTAAAAAATTAAATAAAATATTAAAAATCCAATTCTTTTTGAATATTCTTAATTGTGATGAAATACGATACTTAACATGACCTCACCAATAACACTTAAGCTGTTTCGAATTTATCTTGACTTTAATTCAAATATTTTTACTTATTATTTTGGTATAAACTTAGATCAAATCATTGTTTGTAATTATATTTATTAATCTATTTATAATAAATAAGCCCCTTTAAAAGAGGCTTATTCTATTCAGTTTTTATTAGATATTGACCACTTTGACGATAATTGTTTGAGTATCTTCCTGCTCTTCGGCCAGATGCAAACGTTTAAGCTCTTTGCTTTTTACTTTGAACTGCAAGTTCTGATAAGAAATTGTGCTTGGTATCTGATCAAAATATTGACCATCAGCGTCAATTTCTTCCTGAAATAATGGTGTACCCAATTGATAGTCAAGACTTTTTAAGACTACATATTTTACTGTGGTTTTCATTCCAACACCCTACTTTCACTAAGCACTTTATTTTTATTTTTACCACTGTTCCGCCTGAGAAGAAACCTCTATTTTTGAAAATAGCCCAAGCTTTAACCATTCAGATTTTGCGATCAGATCAACATGAAATTACACTAGGGTGTGTTGACACTTTTAGCTTAAAAAAATAGCGAAGTAGTAAAATCAAATCGCCAAACCCAATTTTACTATTCGCTATGCCTCGTACCATGCTGACAGATCAACACT
>NZ_JBQGUZ010000010.1:0-118284 GCF_052078135.1 Acinetobacter lwoffii | reverse complement strand
GAAACCTCTTAGCGCTGATGGTAGTGTGGGATTACCCATGTGAGAGTAAGTCATCGCCAGCTCATTATTCCAAAATCCCCCTCCGCATTAGCAGAGGGGGATTTTTTTATGCGTGGGATTTTAGAAATAAGTCTTTTATTTCTGATTCTGATTTCTATATGCATTCACTTCCTATCGAGCTCCACGAACTTATTAATTTAAGTGTATAGAAGTATTTATCTGAAATCTTATTAAAGTCTTCTTAGAAGGATGATTCACGTTAATATGACTAGTGTTATCCGATCGATATAGTTTGATCTAAAAGATTTTACAGTCCTATCTTATAAATCTTAAAAAATAAAAAACCAGCGAATCGCTGGTTTTTTACTGCTGGCTATTTTATCCAAACACACGCATTACGGCTGCAATTAATACCCAAAGAATGGCAATCGCTACGATTGGTTCAACAATCTTTGCCCATTTTGGGGTGTCGACAAAAATCACTTCTTCGATATCTTGATGCTGCTGATTCTGGCTTACCATTTGATTAAACTCCTTCATTGATGCTTCCAATGATAGCTCTTCTTGCACAATTGGTTTAGAGCCTTTGAGTTCTGTTAGCTTGTTTGTTATCCAAACCCAATCATCTGCTTGACCAGACAAATGTTCAATTTGACCGGTCAGCAATTCCTGGATGCTATGAATATTATGGTTGCCGGTATCATGTAGTTGTTTTAATTCGATAAGCTGTAAATGAAAAATTTCTGAAGTACTCTGTTCAAGCTGAGCTCGATCCAAAGTAGATTGATTTTCCGGACTGGTAGCCAGATGACGCACGATTTCTAGTATATATAATTCATCAGGATGATTGATTTCATTATAAATTTTTTGTGGGTTATGACGCCATTCAGTAATAAGTTTACCTAAAGTTAAGGCATTGATTTCTGATATATATTTTCGTCTTTCTTCTTTTGTATAGTCTTTTAGAAGCTCAGGCTTTTGAGTCTCTATCTGTTCAACAAAATATTGTACTAAATCAAAAGCCATTCACTTGCTCCATTATTTTTAATCTAATAGTCTTAAAGTCGGTTTTTTCTTTGGTTGTTCAGTTTGTTCTTCAGTGCTTGATTTTAAAGCATCTTCATCATTTTGTGTATGCTCATATTCACTTGGATCAAAGAATAAACCTTGACCATTTTCACGTGCATAAATACCGAGTACTGCTGCCATAGGAACATAAATATCACGAGAAACGCCACCAAAGCGAGCCGAGAAGCTAATGGCATCATTGCTCATATGCAGCGCATGTACGGCATGTGGCACAATATTCAGGACAATCTGTCCGTCTTTAATAAACTGCTCAGGAACCATGGTATTTGGGCGTGTGGCATCCACCAGCAGGTAAGGCGTCATATTGTTATCACAAACCCACTCATAGATTGCACGTGCCATATAGGGACGGGTAGGGCTAAGGTTGAATTCTTGTTCGGACATGAGGTTTCTCTACGGGTGCTTGAGTTGCGCTGAATAACGGTTCTTTTCCTGTAATGTCATGGATTTTACAAAGGCAGGACGACTGAAAATTCGTTGGCAATATAAATAAAACGGACGGCATTGCTGCTGTGGTAATTCTACGCCCATCTGTTTCAGACGGATAAAAATTGGTGCCAGCATACAATCCAGGATACTAAATTGTTCAGACATAAAATAGGGAAAATGCTGGAATAGTGGCATCAGTGAAATCAGAATATCCTGTAACTGCTTTTGTGCCTGAGTTCTGGCTTTCTTATCCAGCGTATCAGGATGGCATAACATGAGATCAGCCAGCTTTAACCAGTCATTTTCAAAGCGCCAGATGTATTGTCGTTGCTCTGCGCGTGGTATTGGGGCATCGGCATACAGTTTATTCTGGCGATAACGATCATCTACATATTCTGAGATAATTGAAGTATTAAATAATTTAAGTTCATTTTCGATCAGCATCGGCAATTGATTATAAGGATTGAGACTGGCCAGATCCTCATCATCGGCATCCACCAAAATCAGGTTATATTTAATCTGTTTTTCGGTAAGCACATAGCGAATCCAATGGGAACGAAAGTCATCGGCATGACTATAGAGAGTGATTCCTTGAAGAGGCGCGCTTTCGACTGACATAAATCCTGATGAGCTTCTAATGAATAGACTAGGATACTAAAATTCAACCTAAAAAGCACCAAGCATCAAAGATCAATCGGCTTGAGCCGAGGTAGATTATAAGAAAAACAACTGGAGGAAAATAAGATGCTGATCAAGCTTCCTGTCATTTTGCTGTTTATCTGTATTGGGATCGCAAATTATTATTTGATGAAGTCATTCTGGTGTCACGAAGGGGTATGGGGTAAGGATGTACATGAACAATAACAAGAAAAAAGTTCTAAATGACCCACTAACCGCCATAAAAAAACCCTGGAAAATCCAGGGTTTTTTGTCCGATTCGGTAAACGAATTAACGTTTAGAGAACTGAGGACGTTTACGAGCTTTACGTAAACCAAGTTTCTTACGTTCAACTTCACGAGCATCACGAGTAACGAAACCAGCTTGACGAAGAGCAGGTTTTAAAGTTTCGTCAGAAGCGATCAATGCACGAGTAATACCGTGACGGATAGCGCCTGCTTGACCACCAATACCACCACCAGCAACAGTGATGTAAAGGTCATATTTGTCAGTAGCTTCAAGAAGCTCAAGTGGTTGGTTAACAACCATACGAGCAGTTTCACGACCGAAATACTGTTCAAGAGTACGGTTGTTAATTACGAGTTTACCAGTACCAGCTGATAGGAAAACACGTGCAGTTGCGGTCTTACGGCGACCTGTACCATAATTAGTAGCCATGTGCTGTTATCCCTTAGATGTCCAAAACTTGTGGCTGTTGAGCAGCGTGTGGATGCTCAGTACCTGCATACACTTTCATTTTCTTGATCATTGCATAACCAAGAGGACCTTTAGGTAACATACCTTTAACAGCTTTTTCTAGAACTGCTTCTGGTTTGTGAGCGATTAACTTTTCAAAGTTAGTCTCACGGATACCACCAGGGAAACCAGTGTGGCGATAGTATTTCTTATCTTGTGACTTTTTACCAGTCACAGTGATTTCTTCAGCATTGATAACAACGATGTAGTCGCCAGTGTCAACGTGAGGAGTATAAGAAGTTTTATGCTTACCGCGTAAACGACGAGCGATTTCAGTCGCAAGGCGACCTAAAGTTTTGCCAGAAGCATCAACAACGTACCAGTCGTGTTGAACTTCAGCTGGCTTAGCGCTGAGAGTTTTCATTAAACCACTACCTATTATAGTTGGTTTGGACTATGGAATCTGTCCAAACTAAAGGAGACGCGATTCTAAACGAATACGTGAAGAATCACAAATGAAAATTAAAATTTCAAGCGCTGTATTTTATCTAATCTCCCTGGTGAAAGAAAGACCTAAGCCTTTATATGCTACAAAAACTGCAAATATATTTGTAACCATAGTTTCAAAGGTATCAAAATATTGATTTATAAGTACTCTTTGCAATGATTACTACAGCGTAGGCGTGATCGGGTTATAATATTTCTCAGCTTTGCCAAATTGAGAAGATGATGCTGCCTTTATATGTCACCAGTGGGGAACCTGCCGGAATTGGTCCTGATATTTGCCTGAGTCTTGCAGATCGTGTTGATGAGCGCCCAATTGTGGTATTGGCGGATATTCATATGCTCGAGCAACGTGCTCAGATACTCAAATTATCGGTTGAGCTGATTGAATATCAAGGACAGGAGTCATCTTCAGGCATCGGTCAGCTATTTGTAGAGCATGTTCCCGTGCAGCAAGACGTCGTATTGGGTGAGCTGAATCTGAACAATGCGGCTTATGTACTGGAGCAACTGCGTCGATCCGCAGACTATGCCATGTCAGGAAAAAGTGTCGGCGTCGCGACTGCGCCTGTACAAAAGTCCGTGATAAATGAAGCGGGCATTTCTTTTAGTGGTCATACCGAGTATTACCAGGAATTTGCTGGTGTTCCACGTGTAGTCATGATGCTGGCCACCAAAACTTTACGCGTGGCCTTGGCCACTACCCATCTTCCGCTTCGTGCCGTGGCAGATGCGATTACGCCTGAACGCTTGCATCAGGTGATTGATATTCTGATTCACGACCTGAAATCCAAATTCAAGATTGAACAGCCGAATATACTGGTTTGCGGTTTAAATCCGCATGCCGGGGAGGGCGGTTATTTGGGGATGGAAGAAATTGAAGTGATCAATCCGGTACTCGAAAGCTATCGTGCCCAAGGTATCAACATGAGTTTAAGCCTACCTGCTGATACTTTATTTACTCCAGAAAACCTAAAAGATGCTGATGCTGTTCTGGCGATGTATCACGATCAGGGCTTACCTGTGTTAAAATCACAGGGCTTTGGTGAAGCCATTAATATTACCCTCGGCTTACCGTTTATTCGAACTTCTGTTGATCATGGCACAGCACTCTCCCTTGCGGGGACGGGACTTGCGAAAAGTTCCAGCCTGCACGTTGCTGTCGATTTAGCCCTCGATCTGGCGCGCCACTGATTATTGTTCATCACTCACGTTGGAAATGTTTTTATGTATCAAATTAATGCCTTAAACCCAAAAGATGAAGGGCATCAGGCTCGAAAAAGATTTGGTCAAAACTTTTTACATGACCAGCGTGTCATTGCCAAAATTGTACGCTCAGTCAATCCGCGTCCAGGTCAGAACATTCTAGAAATTGGCCCGGGTCTGGCCGCTTTGACTTCACCTTTAATTGGTGAATGTGATGCCTTAACCGTACTTGAGCTGGATCGTGATCTGGCTGCTGGCCTGCCGGGTCGTGTGCCGCATCCTGAACGTTTAACCATTATTGAAGCCGATGCATTGAGATATGATTATTCTCAATTGTTCCAGGAAGATCGTCCATTACGTGTCGTCGGTAACTTGCCCTATAATATTTCAACGCCACTGTTATTCCATCTCTTGGAATTTGGTGACAAAGTGCAAGACATGCATTTCATGCTGCAAAAAGAAGTGGTAGACCGCATTACCGCATCACCCAATACCAAAGAATATGGCCGTCTGTCGGTGATGATTCAATATTTCTGTAAACCGACTTTCTTGTTCGAAGTGCCACCTGGATCTTTTAATCCGCCTCCAAAAGTAACTTCTGCGGTATTCCGTTTAGAGCCTTATAAAGTTAAACCGATTGTGGCGAAGAATGAAAAAGCGCTGGCACGTCTGGTATCTCATGTCTTTACCCAGCGTCGTAAAACCTTGCGTAACAGCTTGAAGGGTATGTTGGTCGAAGAGGGTTTTGAAAAAGCGGGTGTTGACCCGATGGCACGTCCAGAAACCCTGACCCTTGAACAGTTTGTTGCACTTTCAGATCAAATGGTGGCATAAATTACGATGAACCGCACTGCTCGATATAATTATGTGATTGGGGATGTTCAAGGCTGTTTTGAGGCTTTGAAAGCTTTACTCAAAGAAATCCAGTTTGATGCAGAACGAGATTTTATCTGGTTTGCTGGAGATTTAGTTGCACGTGGTGAAAACTCAATTGCAGCATTGCGGTTTATCAAAAAGCTGGCTGAGCAAGGTGCGGCTGCGGCGGTCTTGGGAAATCATGATTTGACTTTGCTGGCTTATGCCCGCGGCATCAAACCGGTGAAAGAAAAAGACAATGTTCGTGATGTGATTGATGCGATCGACAGTGATGACTTGATTGACTGGCTGCGCAAACAGCCAATGTGTCTATTTCCAAATGAGCAGACTATCCTGACGCATGCTGGGATTCCGAATATCTGGAGTGCAGAAAAAACTGCTCAATTGGCACAAGAAGTCGAAGCGATCATTGCTCATGATGACTTCGAGGTGCTGGATGATTTTCTGAAAGAAATGTTCGGGAAAGAACCCGCACTTTGGTCGGATCAGCTACAAGGCCATGAACGTATTCGCTGTATCGTGAACTACCTCACCCGAATGCGTTTAACTGACGCTGAGGGACGTCTGGAATACAGCTTTAAAGATGCGCTGGATGATCCGATGCCGGAAGGTTTTAAACCTTGGTTTGAGTTTGAATCACAGGCTGCGAAAAGTCATCAGATCCTGTTTGGTCACTGGGCCGCCTTGAATGGTAAAACCATTTCGAACAAGATTCAGAATGTAGATGGCGGTTGTGTCTGGGGTAATCAACTGATGGCATTCCGCCTAGAAGATCAGCAGATGTTTGCAGTGGATAATCCGGCGATGTAAGCACATTCCATAAAAAAGCCACGTGATTACGTGGCTTTTTAGTTTTAAAATTTAGTCTGCTCGAATCCAGGTCTGGTTACGGCCTAGAACTGAAACGCCAATACTGGCACGTAAGGTTAAACGTTTACCCGTATTGTTTAAACGCATTTTTGCATCATAAATTTTACCTGCCAATGGGTCGATAATACGACCTTTGTCATAATTCTTGGTGCCTTCAACCAGTTTTAGGCCTTTTAAAATGGTCATGCCTAAAATAGGCTGATTGGTATAAGGTGCAGGGCAGTTATTGCATTTTTCACGTGGATTATAGTCTGGGCGAGGCGTGATTTTTACAATTTTGCCTGAATAGGTATTATTTGCTTCTTTGCTAATGACGATAATCGCTTTAGCCGCCCCCGTTTTATCATCAATTTGTTGCCAGGTCCCGGTGATATCGTCTGCCCACAAATTCGTCATACATCCTGCTGTAAGCGCGGCAAGTAATATTTTTTTAAACATAGAGAGTCATTCCAAAGAATTTTTATCATCGCCCGCTCATGTTAGAAATCTTACTAAAATAGTCAACACTTATCTGAATACTATAGAGTTGATACACTAAAAAAAGCTGCCAATTTGGCAGCTTTTTTGAATAATGAGAATTAGGTATTAATCTTGGCGAATCCAGGTCTGGCTACGGCCTAAAGCGGACACACCCACATAACCACGCAAGGTTAAACGTTTACCATTGGCATTTAGACGCACTCGAGCGTCATAAACTTTACCTGCCAATGGATCAATCACTTTACCTTTTTCATAATTGTTGGTGCCTTCCACATGTTTTAAACCAGTCAATACATCCATGCCCATGATCGGCTGATTGGTATAAGGCGCGGGACATTTATTGCAGGTCTTTTGTGGAGTATAGCCTGGACGTGGAGTCACTTTAATAATTTTTCCGGCAAAAGTCCCATTATCATTTTGACGAATTTCAATAATCGCTTTTGGTGAGCCGGTTTTATCATCAATTTGCTGCCAGATGCCCGTCAGATCCTGTGCATAAGCAGTCCCAGTCATCAGTGCAGCGATGAACATTAATCCTAATTTAGTTTGTTTCATTATATTTATGCCTTTTTTATAGATGAATAAAATATCCCCAACACAGAAGTGCTGTTTTTATTAATCCTGGCGAATCCAGGTTTGTGTGCGACCAATTGCAGAGATCCCGATATATCCACGTAAAGTCAGTCGTTTCCCATTGGCAGAAATCCGCCCTTTTAAATCATAAATTTTGCCGGTGAGTGGATCGAGTACCCGGCCATGTGCATAGTTATTTTTGTTGGTGGGTTTCAGTCCTTTAATAACGTCTAATCCCAAAATCGGTTTATCGGTGTAAGGTGGTGGACATTTGACACATTTTTCCCGTGGTGTATAACCTGGGCGAGGTGTGACTTTAGTAATCGTTCCGGTATACGAGCCATCAGCCTGAGTTTTCATTTCAATCAATGCTTTAGGTGAACCAGTTTTATCATCAATCTGTTGCCAAAGACCAGATAACTCCTGAGCAAAGGCCATAGAGCCTGTGAATAAAGAAGCTGAAAAAACAGTTAAAATTGCGATTTTATACATGCGATATCCTTATCCTTATTTTTTTATGAACATTCACCTAATTCCATGTGGTGAACGATGATGCAAACTACGTTAATACACTTTCATAATCTATATTGCATGAAAAAAGCATATGTTTAATATTCATACAACTTAATGCATTAAAATGCAAGCTTCTATCTACTAAAGCATAACTCCATCACATTTTTTTAATTAAGCAGGAATTAATCCTGCTTAATCCAGGTTTGACTACGGCCAAGCGCTGATACCCCGATATAACCACGTAGAATAAGACGTTTCCCATTGGCACTTAATTTTGCCTTGGTGTTATAAAGATTCCCTGATAATGGATCAAGCAGCTTGCCTTGAGCAAAACTGTTATTGCCGACGTGCTTTAAGCCAGTGAGCACATCCAGACCGAGAATAGGTTTATTGGTATAAGGTGCAGGACAGGACACACAGTTTTCTTTCGGGGTATATCCAGGACGCGGGGTGATTTTTGTGATCTTGGCAGCATAGACGCCGGAAGCCGTCTCACGAATTTCGAGGAATGCTTTAGGTGAACCAGTTTTGTCGTCAATATTTCTCCATGTCCCTGAAAGGTCAGAGGCCAAAGCCAGATGGCTGAAAGAGGCTAAAAGTAAAGTTGAAAAGAATTGAACCTTTTTCATATATCTGTTCCTAGGTGAGATTAGTGTTCTTACTCTATAGTAAGAACGATTACCCTATAAAACAAATGAATAATTTGATTCACTAGTCACATTTTTTGCAAATAAAGTATAAAAGTTGGCAACCAGATCGCGGTAAAGACCGCATTTACCGCCATGCCAAAAGCAGCATAACGACCTGCAACACTGCCGCGCTGCCAGGCCTGAGCTGTACCAATAGCATGCGCGGCCAGTCCTAAAGCCAGTCCGGAAGCGCGCTCATCATTGATATGTCTCAGAATAAATGGAGAAAAAGCTGCACCAATCACACCAGAAAGAATCACGATCAAAATGACCATGCTGATGGGTGCATCCAGCAGGGTGGCAATATTAATCGCAATTGGAGTAGTCACGGCACGGGTAGCAAACGCCATAATGTCTGCAGAGGACATATGCAGCAGATAAGCCAGTCCCATCGGCAAGGCGACAGCACTGATACTGGCAAAAACCAAAATGCCGATAATGGCTTTGAGCGGCAAGTCATCGTAGCGCATCGCGGCCAGAGGGATAGCCAGGGCGACGGTCACATAGCCGAGTAAATGGTTGAAAAGCGGATTAACTTCATCCATGTAATTTTCATAGGGAATGCCCAGCACAAATAAAATCACCAGTACAAAGAACATGCTGAACACGATGACGGGAATTTGCGGTATGAACCGGTTACAGGGTTTGGCAATCAGATAGGCGCTGAGCGTAACCGCAAAGCCATACAAAATAGATAACATGCGGAACTCCTATAACCAGCGCTTGGCCATTTTGGCGTAAATCCATAAAGGAATCAGGGTGCTGAAAAACATGATGAACAGAAAGGCCGGAATTTTCTGGCCCATATGTACCAGCATCATCAGTGCACCTGCACTGACAGGCAGGAAAGCAAAGGCACTTTCCTTCATCAGTTTGTTATTGGTATCTACGAGGCGGGCGGGGAGTTTGCCGAAGTAGCGCCAGGTAAACAGCGCAATTAAAAGGCTCAATAACCCGACCAGATTGCCTAATTCAGGATGATTCAGTTGGGTCATTAACCAGACCGAAGCTTCCCGAAAGACAATAATCAGTAACAGGGTGCCAATCCATGCTGGCCAATCTATTCGTTTTATCCAGTTCATTGCTATGATCATTAATATTAATAAGTTTACTTATCAAGTTTTACTCGATCTTTGACTGGATTTCAAACGCTTCCAGTGGACGCTGAAATTGCTGCGCCTGTTTGCCTAGAATTTCATCTACAGGTAAATGCGCCTGTTTAATCAACTGTTCCAGTTTTTGTGGGGCAATTCGAATATGCAGATGTAGCTGACCTTCATCATCATAATGTTCAGACTGGATCACATTCAAACTATAGAGCTGGTTACGCAGCTTGCCATAAGCGGGTTTCAGGATTAAATCGAAGGACTGTAGTTGCCCCATCAAGGACTCATGTACCGCTTTACGCAGCAGGTCGATACCTTCGCCACTATGTGCCGAAACATAGACCCGTTCCGGTTCACCTGGACGTCGATAAATAATTTTGGCTTCTTCACCGCTACAGTCAATTTTGTTATAAACCTGCAGGATCGGAACATCGGCACCAATTTCTTTCAGCACTTTTTCTACAGCTTCAATCTGCTCCAGCATTTCTGGGCTGCTTGAATCAATGACATGCAGTAACAGCGTGGCTTCTACGGTTTCCTCCAAAGTTGCTTTAAAGGATTCAACCAGCGAATGGGAAAGGTTACGGACAAAACCTACCGTATCGGCCAGTACCAGATTGCCAATCCCATCCCATTCCAGACGCCGTAAAGTAGGGTCCAAAGTGGCAAACAGCTGATCGGCTGCATAGACATCGCTGTTGGCGAGTAAGTTAAACAGGGTCGACTTGCCTGCATTGGTATAGCCGACTAAAGATACTGTTGGAACAGCCGCTTTTTGACGGGCTACACGACCTTGCATCCGGGTTTGGCGGACTTTATCAATGCGTGCCTTGAGCTGTCCCATACGGATACGCAGCAAGCGGCGGTCAGTTTCCAGCAGGGTTTCACCGGGACCACGTAAACCGATCCCGCCTTTCTGACTGTCGAGATTGCCACGACTACGAATTAAACGTGAAGATAAATGTTGTAGCTGTGCCAGTTCGACTTGCAGCTTACCTTCATAGGTACGGGCACGCTGGGCAAAAATATCCAGAATCAGTTCAGTACGATCGACCACGCGGCATTTGATCACCTGTTCCAGATTTCGGGCTTGGGCTGGGGTCAGGGCATGGTCAAAAATGACCAGATTGGCATCCAGTTCTTCAACACGCTCAGCGATTTCTTCTGCCTTGCCGGAGCCGATAAAAAATTTGGCATCGGGTTTCACCCGCTGAGCATAAATATGTTCCAGAATTTCAGCATCTGCAGACTGGGCCAGTAAACGAAACTCTTCAGCATCAAGGTCATCCAGCATTTGTACGCTGACACTCACCAGAATGACGCGCTCTTTCCCTCGATGTTGTTGTAAATATTCCACTCAGGCCAATCTCCACTTGAAAACTTTAGTGTAGTTGAAAAAGGGCTGAGCAGATACCGAATTAGCGCGGCTTTGGTTTAAAGTGCGCTGATAAACAGTTGTGCAAGTGTTACCAGTACCACGGCATAGATGAAGGTGCCGCCCAAAATATATTTGAGCACTTGTAAAGGCGGAGGTGTGTCGTTCGCGGGCTGGGTTTGATCTGGCATGGCTACGATCCTTTTCAATCTAATATTTCGATAGTTTTATTTTGAATGATTTTTTAATCCAATTAAAATTGAAGATATAGATGCTATTGGTCGATTTTTATTATCAATGCAAGTTGCGAATGAACAGTATAGAATGAGTTTAATTCGTGGATATTCCCTGTATCTCGCTTAGGATTTAATGACGTTTTTATGAACTCAACTGTACAAAACCAGACTCCAGATATCGAAGGCTTGGCCAAGTTTTTTCTGTATAGCCGGAAAATTACCGCCTCATTGGCCACCATCAGTGAGGGGTTCTATTTGGTTTTTCGTCATGGCTTATATAAAAATCCGAATAACCCGACCAATACTCGCTATGTGCAACATTTTTGCCGCCAGTTATGCAAAGTATTCAATATCGAAGTGCGGGTACATGGCGAGATTCCGCGTGAACCCGCCTTATGGGTCAGTAACCATGTGTCCTGGCTCGATATTGCAGTTCTGGGTTCAGGGGCACGCGTATTTTTTCTGGCGAAAGCAGAAATTGAGAACTGGCCAATTCTAGGCAAATTGGCCAAGGGTGGTGGCACCTTATTTATTAAACGTGGTTCAGGAGATTCCGTCAGGATTCGTGAACAAATTACCGGTTTCCTGAAACAGAATATTCCGGTGCTGTTCTTTCCTGAAGCGACGACTTCTGATGGGCGAGCCATCAAAAAAGTGCACGGCCGGATTTTAGGCGCCGCGATTGAAGCGCAGCGTCCTGTACAAATCTGTCTGATTTGTTATGTGAATCAGCAGGGTGAACTGGATATGGTTGCGCCGTTTGTCAATGACATCAGTTTTGCTGCCCATGTCAAAAAAGTACTGGAAATGCCGCAAGTCATTGCACATTTAGTGGCTTTACCTGCAATTGCCACGGAAGGGCATACGGTTGAAAGCCTTACCCGTGTGGTCCAAGAAAAAATGCAGACTGGCCTAGTTGAACTTCAGTCACGGGTATTAAAAAAGCCTCAATAAGAGGCTTTTTTATGGTTTTTGTTCAAAGAATCAAACTTACATAAAGCCTTCAATAGGCAGCCACGACACCAGTTTAAGTCCAGCTTTCTGATACCATTTCATTTTTGGTTCTTTGGTAAACGTTTGAACGTCACCATTGGCTTTCTTGATTTTCCAGTTAATGTTCTGATTCGCATCCAGCACCAGTTTATACGCATATTTGCTTAAATTTTTGTCCATGGTGTCGTGTACTGCACGTGCCAAAGACGGACTGTTCAGCAACACGCCAATTTCAGTATTCAAATAGGCTGAACGCGGATCAAAGTTAAAAGAACCAATAAACACCTGTTTTTGATCCAGTGCCATCAGTTTGGCATGCAGGCTGGAACGGCTCAGTCCTTTCAGGCTGACTTTAGCTTTTTTCGAAATTTCCTCAGTATTGGCATTTAGGTGATTAGCTTCTGGCGCTGCCAAGAACTCATACAGCTGCACCCCATTTTCCAATAGATCCTGACGATATTTGGCATAAAAGGCATGCACCACGGCAACGTCGTTGGCCTTAAAAGAGTTGGTCAGGACGCGAACCTTGATATTCTCATTCGCCAGTTTCTTTAAACGGTCTGCACCAATTTTTTCCGGGACAAAATAGGCAGAGACAATATCGACACTTTGTTCAGGTTTTTCCAGGCGCTGTAATAACTGGAAATTCAGGTGTTCTTCGGTTTTGGCCTTGGCTTTGATTTTGCTCGGTGGATCTTTGACCACTTCAGCTTCCACCCAATCCAGCTGAATGTTTTGTTCCAGCCATTGGTCAAAGGCTCTGGAACGATTGGCCAGATCCAGATAATTTTGAGTCGCTGGATCCTGACTATGGGTTTCTAGCTGTTCTTTTAAACTTGGAAAACGTAAGCCATGATGCCGTGGATTCACAACCTCTTGCACCGGATAGGCATAATCATCATTCCAGTATTCATCGAAGGAATGAATGATTTCATCCGATGCCGCACCGACCAGCATCACATCGACATCAGAGAACTGATAGCTTTCACTGACATTATAATACTGGTTGCTCATATTGCGGCCGCCAATCAAGGCAATCTGGTTATCGGCAATAAAACTTTTATTGTGCATGCGGCGGTTAATGCGCTTTAAATCCAGCACCATGTCCATGGCGCGGTATTTACGAAAGCGATAGGGATTATACAGTTTGACATCGATATTCTGATGCTGGTTTAAGGCCAGATAAATCCCTTCCATTTTCTTGGCATTATTGTCATCCATCAACAGGCGCACTTTTACGCCACGATCCGCTGCCTGAATAATCGCATGCAGGGCGAGGGCACCGATTCGGTCATTATCCCAAATGTAATATTGCAGATCCAGACTGCGTTCCGCTTTATTAATCAGCTGAATCCGCGCAGCCAGTGCTTCAAGCGGATCATACAGCACGCGATAACCGGTCAACCCGATGTTCTGATCACGTAAAGGTTCAACAATTTGTGCCAGGCTGGTTCGCGATGTATCCGTTTCAAATGCCATCTGGCTTGGCTGTTCGGTTTGCTTGGGTAAGGTGCTACACGCAGGCAGACCCAGTACCAGGCTACAGCTCAGTAAAATGCCGGCTTTATAGCGATGAGTGCGTATAAAACTTGAGGATTGAAGATGAACTTGATCGCGGGGAGCAGTGGCCATATAAGTCGAAGAATGAAAAATTAGAATTGAGTATAATTGCCAGCTATGAAAAGATAAATATAAAGCCAGTAATCTGCTGCTCGACTGAATAAGGCCAATTTATGTGGGATTCGAATTCCGTACTGTTTTATTTTTATCTAGGAATGGCGATTTTAGCCATCTGGGCTGTGGCTCAGGCATGGTCGAGCCAATCACGTACCGAAACCATTCATCCCTTTAAAGCTTTTGGTCATTTGCTGGCGTTTTATCTTGCCTATTTATTAATCCCTTTGGTTTTCTTCAGTATTTATGCTGGATGGACAGGGTATTATTCTCTGCATGAAGCCATTTTTGTATTTTTGCTCAGTGGGGTTTTGACTTATGCACGCTTTATCGAGCCGCATTTAATTCAAGTGAAAACGACACAATATCAGATCAATGCAGATAAACGTTTAAAGCAGCCGGTGAAAATCGCCCTGATTGCAGATTTGCATATCGGTCTGTTTTCGGGTCATGAGCGTCAGTTGCGACAAATTGTACACAAATTAAATCATATTCAACCTGATTTGGTGGTGGTTGCTGGCGACTGGACTTACGAGCCAGAAAATAAACTGGCACAGGAATTGGCAGTTTTAAAAGAGATTCACGCTCCGGTCTATTCAGTCAATGGCAATCATGACGAACAATATCCCGGACCGCCGATTCGGGAACTGTTGCACTATGCACTACAAGTCAATCAGGTCATGGATATTGAAGGTCAAATTGTCGAATTTGATGAATTCCGACTTTTGGGCGTGGGTGATCTCTGGGCTGGAAAAGCCGACATGCGCAGTTTGCCAGACTTGCCTCAGGACAAGCCTTGGGTCATTCTTTCGCATAACCCGGATACGGTCGATATGATTCCGAAACTGCCGACACGTCCTTTAATGCTGTCCGGGCATACCCATGGCGGACAGGTGGAGCTGCCTTGGCTGACCGATTACGTCATGAAAAAGGTTTCAATTTTGGGACATAAAAAGGGCATGTACCGTCATGAACATGCAGATGTGTTCGTGACTGTCGGTACCGGTTTGGTCGGTGTACCTTTCCGTTTCCGGGTGCCGCCTACCATTGATATTATTGAACTGATTTAAATTCAGCCGGCATTCTGTACCGCGTTAACTGATGATCCAGACCAGAATCAGCAAGACCACTGCGACGGCCGCCATCATCCAGATTTTCTTTTCAATTTTTCGGGTTGGCACATTTTCACGTAATTGTTGCGCAGTGATTTCAGCTTCTGTGGATGTGCTCAAACTAGGATGGGTGGGGATTTCCAGTGGCGGTGTCACCAGGTCGATATCACCGGCATCATCACTAAAGCGTGGACCGGTACTTTCATGCTTCATGACCACATCATGTTCCCGCACAATTTCATCAATCACTTGCAGCGCCTGAGCTTCGTCCAAGGGTGTATTCTCGGTGATATAGCGAACAGCTTCTAATTTTTTATCATCTTCCAGCAAAATAATGATATTGACCAACTGCTCCTGCGAGAGGTATTCAATAAGATCCTGCATGGCCTTGCCTCATTTTTTTAAATTGAGTTCATTGGATTGTTGAGCAAATTTAACGAGATAAGTAGCCGAGTTTTGTTGTGAAATGATAAAAAAAGCCAGCATCAAGTGCTGGCTTTTGAATCAATCTAAAATCTTAGATCTGATTGTTTACATCATCATTCTTGGTTTCACGAATCAGTAAAAACGCGACAAGCGACAGGATAGATGCTGCGGTCAGGTAATAACCGACTGCAGACAGACCATAGGCCGTTGCCAGCTTGGTTGCGATTAGCGGTGCAAATGATGCGCCGAAAATACCTGCCAAGTTAAAGGTTAATGCAGAACCTGTATAACGTACTGAAGTCGGGAAGATTTCAGACAATACAGTACCGATTGGCCCATAAGTTAAGCCCATAATCGCCAGACCAATACACAAGAACAGGAACACCACCAAGGTGCTGCCAGATTCAAGCATATCTGCAAAGAAGATACCGAAGATCGCAGAAATGACACATACCGCAATGGAAGTAGTCTTACGGCCAAATTTCTCTGCCAATACTGCTGAAAGCGGGATGAATGCAGCAAAACACAGGGTTGCAACTAACTGCAATTGCAGGAATTCTTCACGGGAATAACCGAGTTGTTTGGTTCCCCATTGCAATGCAAATACCGTAGTAAGGTAGAACACAACAAATGTACAGATTGCAGCAATCGTACCCAGAACCAGCATACGAGAGTGCTTTTTGAACACTTGAACAAAAGGAACATTTACTTCTTTTTGTTTATCCAGCACTTTCTGGAAAGCAGGCGTTTCATGCAGTTTTAAACGGATCCATAAACCGACAATTACCAACAAGGCACTTGAGATAAACGGAATACGCCAGCCCCAAGCCATAAAGTCAGCTTCAGACATGAAAGCGCCAAGCGTCAGGAAAGAACCTGTTGCCAGAATAAAGCCGATCGGAGCACCCAGTTGCGGGAACATGCCATACCAGGCACGTTTGCCTTCCGGGGCATTTTCAGTTGCAAGAAGTACCGCACCTGACCATTCACCACCCAGACCCAAGCCCTGACCTAAACGGCACAGTGCAAGTAACAGTGGCGCAGCAATTCCGATTTGCGCATAAGTTGGCAATAGACCAATCGCAACGGTTGAAATCCCCATAGTCAGCAAAGCAGCGACCAAGGTGGCTTTTCGTCCGATCCGGTCACCTAAATGACCAAATAATGCTGCACCAATCGGACGGGCAATAAAGGCAATGGCAAAAGTCGCAAGAGACTGAATGGTTGCGGTCATCGGATCTGTACTGGTAGGGAAGAACAGATACGGAAAAATAATGACAGCAGCGGTGGCATAAATATAAAAATCGAAGAATTCGATTGTGGTGCCTACCAAGCTCGCTGTTAAAACGCGAAATTTTGAATTTTGTGCTGGCTGAGCAGCAGAATTAGACGACGCCATGGAAAACCTTACACTTACTAAAAATAAAAAAACTTAGTTTTAAAAGCGTAATCTTTTTAAAAAAGGCGTAATTTTTTAAAAAAACAACTGCAATCTTCTCGCTTCAACTCGCTCAGGGTCACTGAAATGAAAAAGGAGATGATTAAATCACGTAAAGATAGATAGACAGAAAATGTGATCCTGCGCCTATCAATACAAATATGTGCCAGATAGCGTGGGTATATCTTACTCTTTTTAAAGCGTAAAACAATGCACCCACGGTATAAGCGAGTCCACCAATGATGAGAAAGGTTAAAGATTGAGCACTTAAATATTGCTGCATATCATCAATCACCAGCAGCGCCAGCCAGCCCATGGCCAGATAAGCCGCCAAAGAAAGTTTCTGAAAACGATGAATGAAAACGAACTTGAAAAGTGTACCAAGAAGAGCAATCACCCAGAGAGCAATCAATAAATACTGGGCTTTGGCAGTCGGAATGGCAATCGACAGGAAAGGGGTATAGGTTCCGGCGATTAAATAATAAATCGCAGTATGATCGATTTTTTTATAAAAATAACGGCGGTCTGCTGCAGTGGCCATGTGGTAAAGCATTGAAGCAGAAAACAGCAGAATCATGCTCAGTGCATAAACCCACAGTCCAATCCATTGTCCAGTACTGAGGTAAGACCCTTTAATAATCAAAAGAATACCGGCAATAATAGATAGTCCGGCACCTACACCATGACTAATATAGTTAATCCGTTCCTCATTTTGATCATAATCTGGAACCAATGGAGCATTCTGCATGATTGTCATTCTTCTTCAAATATACACTTGTATAGTAATTCAATTTTGCTTTTAGGTTAAGAAGATTTAAACTTGATGCGCAATTCATTTCAGGTTTTATCTATGTCAACGTTGGCAACTCTCTCAGATCAGGAACAGCAATTCTTGGACACCTTTCAGCAAGCTGTTGAAAGGGATCAATTTGATCGCCTGATCTTAAGCCAGTATAAAGGTGAACTGCAGGATTTAGAAAAAATTACCTTGCGAGTCATTACATTAAATGAACAGCGCGTATTGAGCTGCCTGTATCGTTACAAGACGCAGGATGTCACCAAGAATTATCCTTTGGATGAAGCATTATTTCAGGTTACTTCACTACTGGCGTGTTGCAAACAAGCCAATCTGATCACCGTCGATGAAGAATTACAGCTGAAAAAAAACAAGAAAAAAGCCATGTTAACGCGCAGTAAACATAAAGTAGCGATGAATCAGGCGAAGCCTGCTGAACAAGGTCATGACCGGATTAAACAACGTTTTGTCGATCAGGACAGTATCTTTCTCCAGCATCTCGGGATTACCGATCAAAAAGCGCAAATTATTCCGAGCATGGCGCGCAAATGGAAGCAGATTAATAAGTTTGTGGAAATTTTCTCAGGTGCCCTGGCGCAGATTAAGCCACAAGCCGAAGGCCTGCGCGTGGTGGATTTTGGTTCGGGTAAAGGCTATCTGACCTGTGCTTTATATGACTATATGCAAAAACATGGTCAAACGCCGCATGTCACGGGGGTAGAGCTTAATCCGAAAATGGTTGAATTCTGCCAGAATGTCGCGCAGCAATCTGGTTTTGATCAGCTGGACTTTTTCCAGGGGGATGTGCGTACTTATGCGCCAGAACGTCTGGATGTGATGATTGCCTTACATGCCTGTGATGTAGCAACAGATTTTGCGATTCATAGCGGGATTCGCCTGAATGCACAGATGATCATGTGTGCACCGTGTTGTCATAAGGAATTGCGTCCGCAGTTGCAGGCGCCAAAAGTCCTCAGCCCGATGTTACAGTTTGGTATTCATGCCGGACAGCAGGCAGAAATGTTGACCGATACCATTCGTGCTTTACTGCTCAAAGCTTATGGTTATGAAACCAAAGTTTTTGAATTTGTGGCGCTGGAACATACCAGTAAAAATAAAATGATTCTGGCGATAAAACGCAAAGACTATCAACAACCCGATCAGGAAGTTCTGGCACAAATCCAGGCACTAAAAGAGATGTATGGGATCCAGAAACATTCACTGGAATTGTTGCTTAATGATCAATGGGATCAGCAGGGAATTGGTTCTAAATGCTAAATAATCCAGAATTGAAAATAGTGTCCGGCAGCTGGAAGGATTTGGCAACGCCTGCCAAAATGATTCGTGAAGCCGTATTTATTCAAGAACAGCATATAGCAGCTGAAGATGAGTGGGATGCTGAGGATGCGGTTGCTGTACATTTCATTGTTTTTCAGCAGGATCAGGCGATTGCTACAGCACGCTTATTGTCAAATAATAGTATCGGTCGGGTTGCAGTCCTAACAACAGCACGCGGTTTAGGTGTTGGTCAGCGCTTGATGCAGGCCGTGATTGACTATGCGCGTGCAGAGCAGCGTAAGTTGGTAAAGCTGTCTTCGCAAGTGCACGCCATTGGCTTCTATCAAGCGCTGGGATTTGAAGCTCAAGGTTATGAATATCTGGATTGTGGAATTCCGCATATTGATATGTATTTAAAGCTTTAATTTTCAGCCATTCAAATACGAAAAAGCGAGGCATTGACCTCGCTTTTTGATGCATAGACTGAATCTGGATCAGTGGCCATGTGCTGCATTTGAGCTGTGCTCGGCATTATCCATATTGGCATGTTCTTCAGCTGACATATTGTGTTCAGCGGCTGTCGTACCTGGATGGGCCGTATTGGCAGCTTCACGTGCTTCACGATCTGCTTGTGCTTTGGCAATGGCTTCTGGAGACATCGTTGGTGCATTTTTAAAAGCGTGTTGCTGGGTAGTCTGTTTATTTTGCTGGCTTGGCATGTAATCCGGTTCATTACTTATCGCGAGCCAAAAAATAAGCATGAATAATCCACCTAAAATACAGAAGATGATAAGTGCTTTCCAACCCCAAGGAGATTTTTCAGGTGAACTGTGATCAGTCATAGGTTTTACCCACGTGGATACCAAACTTATGTAACTTTATAACATAAATTGATCAAAAAGCAGATCAAAATCTGTCATCACATGACTCTGTTTATTGCTTGAAGTAAATTCAGAGAATAAAAAAGAGGAAACACGTTCCTCTTTTTTATTTAAGTGGCCACACTATTGAATCGGCTGGGCGTGTGCTGCGCGATCTTTGAGGAGTTGTGGGGCTTTGAAGCGTTCGCCATATTTATTTTCAAGTACTTTGGCACGGGTCACGGCTTTGGCTAAACCATACTGATTCAGGAATTGTACTGCACCGCCCGTCCAGGCGGCAAAGCCAATACCAAAAATGGAACCCACATTGGCATCGACTACAGATTCCAAAACACCTTCTTCTAGACAGCGAACCGTATCCAGTGCCTGTACAAACAGGAAGCGGTCAATCATTTCCTGTTCAGAAATATCGTTGTCTTTTTTCCAGTGGCTGAGACCAGACCAGAGCTGCTTTTTGGCATCGGCCGGATAATCATAAAAACCTGCGCCTGCGGCCTTACCTTTACGGTTAAATTCGTGAATCATACTGTGAATCACGTCATCCGCAGGTGATTTAGTGATGGTCTGATCCTGTGCTTCTAAAGCTTTGTATCTTTCATTGGCCACATGTTCAGACAAGGTCAAGGATACTTCATCCTGAATCGCCAACGGGCCTACCGGCATACCGGCTTTGAGAGCTGCCATTTCAATTCGTGCCGGATGTACGCCTTCTGCCAGCAGGCGTAAACCTTCCTGCACAAAGGTGCCAAACACGCGGCTGGTAAAGAAGCCACGGCTGTCATTCACCACAATCGGTAATTTGCCAATCTGCTGCACGAAATCGAAAGCTTTGGCCAGCGTTTCTGGCGAGGTATTTTTACCTTTGATAATTTCCACTAGCTGCATTTTATCGACCGGACTGAAGAAATGCAGGCCGATAAAGTTCTGATCATTTTTTGAAGCTTGGGCTAACTCTGTAATCGGCAGGGTCGAGGTATTCGAAGCCATTACGCCGTTGCTGACAAGATATTGCTCTGCCTCTTGCGTGACTTGAGCCTTGAGCGCGGGATTTTCAAATACCGCTTCAATGATCAGGTCGCAACTCGCTAGATCTGCATTAGATGCGGTTGTTTGAATCAGGCTTAAAAACTGATCTCGTTTCTCGGCTGATAAACGCCCTTGAGCGACTTTTTTATCCAGCAGTTTCTGGCTATAGGCTTTGCCTTTTTCAGCCGCTTCGATTGAAATGTCTTTTAGCACCACTGGAATGCCTTTGCTGGCAGTGGCATAGGCGATCCCAGCACCCATCATGCCCGCACCTAAAATACCGACTTTCGTGGCTTTCCACCTTTCAAGACCTTGAGGGCGACTGGCACCGGATTTGATTGCATTCAGACCATGCCAGAAGGTGCCAATCATATTTTTAGAAATTTGACCGGTCGCCAGATAAGTAAAGTAACGCGATTCAATGGTCAGGGCTGTATCGACATCGACCTGTGCACCTTCTACCGCAGCCGACATGATCGCTTCAGGTGCAGGGTAGCAGCCTTTGGTTTTATCGCGTAGCATCGCCGGAGCAATTGCCAGCATCTGGGCAACTGCTGGTGTCGAAGGGCTACCACCCGGAATTTTATAGCCTTTTACATCGAATGGCTGCTGAGATTTTGGATTGGCTTTGATCCAGGCAATGGCCTTTTTCAACAGTTCATCGGTACTGTCTGCGACCTCATGAATCAGCCCTAAAGATTTAGCTTTATCGACTCCAAACTGTTTGCCTTCCATTAATAAAGGAAGGGCATTTTGCAGACCGAGCAGGCGGATGCTACGGACGATACCACCGCCACCTGGTAATAAACCCAGTGTGACTTCAGGCAGGCCAAATTTGCTTTTAGGGTCATTCAGGGCAATACGATGATGGGCACACAGGGCAATTTCCCAGCCACCGCCGAGCGCCGTACCATTCAGTGCAGCAACGACAGGAATACCGCGAGTTTCGATATAGCGTAGTTTGGCTTTCATCTCTTCAATCATATTGAAGAATTCAGTTGCATGTTCAGGAGTGGCTTGAATCAGTTCATCCAGATCGCCGCCAGCAAAGAAAGTTTTTTTCGCTGAACGGAAAATAATCCCGGCAATATCTTCATCTGCTTGTAACTGGGCAACGACTTCATCCAGTGCCGTGCGAAAGTCGGCATTCATGGTATTTGCAGACTGGTTTGGAGAATCAAACGTTAAAATAACAATATTATCTTCATTTTTTTGATATTGAATTGCGCTCATTATTTTTCTCCTTATACCAGTTCAATAATGGTTGCGATGCCCATACCACCACCCACGCAAAGTGTGGCTAATCCACGTTTTTTCCCCTGGCGTTCCAGCTCATCCAGCAAAGTGCCTAAAATCATGGCTCCAGTCGCACCGAGTGGATGTCCCATGGCAATTGCACCGCCGTTGACATTCACCTTGGTAGGATCAACCTTCATTTCATTGATAAAGCGCATCACCACGGCAGCAAAAGCTTCATTGACTTCAAACAGGTCAATATCATCAATTGTTAAACCGGCTTTCGCCAAGGCCTTACGAGCAGCCGGGGCAGGGCCGGTCAGCATAATGGTCGGATCTGCACCGACCAGTGCCGTCGCCAGTACTTTGGCACGTGGCTTCAGACCTTGTTCTTTTACTGCTTGTTCCGATGCGATCAAAACCACAGCCGCACCATCGACAATGCCTGAAGAATTCCCGGCATGATGCACATGATTGACAGCACTGACTTCAGGATATTTTTGCAGGGCAATTGCATCAAAGCCCATTTGCCCCATAGTGGCGAAACTTGGATTGAGTTTACCTAAGCCTTCAGCGGTCGTTATCGGTTTGATGAATTCATCTTTATCCAGAATCACTACACCGGCTTTATCTTTTACTGGAATAACGGATGCGTTGAAGTAACCATTGGCTTGAGCGGCAGCTGCTTTCTTTTGTGATTGTTCGGCAAACTGGTCTACTTCTGCACGGCTATAACCGTCAATCGTGGCAATTAAATCTGCACCGATGCCTTGCGGAATAAAGTCACAGGCCATATTGGTTTCAGGGTCCAGTGCCCAAGGACCACCGTCTGAACCCATCGGCACGCGGGACATGGATTCGACTCCACCTGCAACAACCAGATCTTCCCAGCCCGAACGGACTTTTTGTGCGGCCAGATTAACCGCTTCCAGACCGGAAGCACAAAAACGGTTAATTTGCACACCTGCTACATCATTGTCCCAGCCGGCAGCGATGGCAGCGGTCTTGGCAATATCGGCACCCTGATCACCAATTGGGGTGACACAACCCAGCACAATATCATCGACTTTTGAGGTGTCCAGTCCGTGACGGTCTTTCAGTTCATTGAGTAAACCAGTCAGTAATGAAATGGGTTTTACTTGATGTAAAGATCCATCTTTTTTGCCTTTTCCGCGTGGCGTACGAATGGCGTCAATAATATATGCCTCGCTCATAGCATGTTCCTTTTATTGATTTAATGAAAATTATTCTAATGATTCGAGTGTAATCCTTAATTTTTGAAGTGCAATGACGAGAACGGGCCAGATCATTTGAGCGATTTAGCCAATTTTAGCTATAAAAAAGCCTAAGCTTTTGCTTAGGCGGAGAGAACTGGTTTTATTATTACATGCTCTTTTGCGGCATTACTTGATTAATGATAGCCATGTAATTGACGATACAGACCCGGAGTCACACCTGTCCATTTTTTGAAAGCACGGTGGAAGGTACTGGTTTCACTGAAACCGACCTGTTGTGCGACATCTTCAAGGGTAAGATCAGGGTTAAGTAACAGGTGAATTGCGGCATCACGTCGCAATGCATCTTTCACGCCTTGATAGCTTTTGCCTTCGGCTGCCAGACGGCGACGCAAGGTTTGCGGTGATAGATAAAGCATTGACGCGACATCGTTTAATGTTGGCATTTCTTCGCCAATCTGGCTCTTCAGCACATCACGAATACGTGAAGTCAGTGAGTTGGTATTTTTGAATTTCACCAGCAGTTGGGCCGGCGCTGCTTTCAAAAATTCTTCCAGAGTTTCTTCATTCTGGCGAATTGGCAAATCCAGATAATCCGCAGCAAAAGTGATCTCGGTGCGTGGCATATCGAACTGCATTACCGGCGCAAAGAATAAGGCATCATATTCATCGGCATGGTCTGGACGAGGGTAGCTAAAATGCACGCGTTCCAGTGGCAGGCGACGCTCAATGAGCCAAGACGCCAAGCCATGCCAGATCATCAGCATGCTTTCAGTAATGAAATGATCCGGATCCATCGCATTTGGAATCAGCGGAACCAGACGTGCTTCGTGTTTGTCGCGTTCCAGGGTCACCGACCAGTCATCACCAAAGAGTTTGTAGAACTGGGAAGACAGTTCCAGTGCATCACCGAGGGTTTTGGCATGAATGATGAGCTGGCACATGATCGCAAAAGTACCCAACCGGCGTTGCTGTTTGTCAAAGCCGACATGCTCGTCCTGGGTCACCATCCACAGCATTTTAATAAAGCGGGTATATTGTTCAGGCGAAATACGCGCTTTGGGCTGATGCAGCAGTTCTGCTTCAATCCCGACGTGAGACAATAAAGTATCGACATCCATGCCCAGACGCTTAACGCCAGATAAGGCTGCATTGACGAAATGGATACTGATCGTATCGCGACTCATGTTTAATCCTTCAGTCTCTTTAATGTTCACTAATAATTGACCTAAATGACGAAAAATAATAAAGCAATGGCAATTTACAAGAATACCTTTGCCATTTTCTTACATATTAGATTGCCGAAACTATCAAGGTAAATGGCTGAACATGACATTGTTTTTATGCATTTATGTGCCTAAGATGCTGAAAAAAGCAATATAAGTAGAGCAAATACTCCAATGTCATATGTATTAAAAGGATTGAAAATCCTAGATTTTTCTACACTTTTACCCGGCCCGTTTGCCACATTATATCTTGCTGATTTAGGTGCAGAAGTTGTGCATATTGAATCACCAACCCGACCGGACCTGTTGCGATTAATGCCACCTTTTGCCAATGGACAGGCCACTTCACAAAGTTATTTGAATCGAAACAAGCAATCGGTTGCACTGGATTTGAAAGATCCTACGAATATTGAACTGGTTAAATCCAGGATTGCAGATTATGACATTGTGATTGAGCAATTCCGTCCCGGGGTGATGCAACGTCTTGGGCTAGACTATCAAACCTTGAGCGAAATTAATCCGAAACTGATTTACTGTTCCATTACCGGTTATGGCCAAACTGGCACATATAAAGATAAAGCAGGACACGACATTAACTATCTGGCTTTGTCCGGAATTGCCGGACACAGTGGCCGGATTGAAAATGGTCCACCAGCCTTGGGAATTCAGGTCGCCGATGTTGCAGGTGGTTCCATGCATGCCGTGATTGCGATTCTGGCCGCGGTGATTGAACGCCAACAAAGTGGCAAAGGCCAGTATATTGACATTTCCATGACCGATTGTGTGGTAACGATGAGCAATCTGGCAGCTTCTGCCAGTCTGGCTGGCAATCAGCATCAATCTCCAGAATCCGGCTATCTGAATGGCGGTACTTTTTACGACTATTATGAAACCCAGGATGGGCGTTATCTATCGATTGGCAGTCTGGAACCACAATTTATGCAGGGATTGGCACAGGCTTTAGAGCTGCCGATTCTTCTGGAAAAAGGCGCCTCTTATGCCGCTGAAGATCATGCTGCGGTGAAGCAGGCGATTCAGAATAAAATCAAGACTAAGTCTTTATCTGAATGGCAAACGCTGTTTGCCGCGTTGGATGTCTGTGTTGAACCGGTGCTCAAACTTGAAGAAGCGTTACATTCCGATCTGGCCCAGCAGCGGGGATGGGTCGTACAAGTGCCACTCAAATCCAATAGTCAGCAAACCGAAGCACAACTGGCTTGTCCGATTAAATTTTCACGTTCCACGATACGTTATGAATTTGTAGGACAGCAATTGGGAGAGAGTCAAAATTGGTAGAATTTTTAAAGTGTTAATAAAGTAGATAATGAAAGTAGAGATAAATTTTTCTATATGAAAATAAGTAATAATGATTGAAGAATTTAATCATTATTACTTTAAATTTAATCGAATGCTATAAATACTGAGATCCGTGAAACTTTGACAGGCTTATCAATAAAACCGCTATGAAATATGTATAAAAAGCATTTTATTGATAGTTTTAATCTCGTTATCCTTGCCGACGATATAATAGAAACTACTAGCTGTACGCCATGTATTTATATACTGATTTCGATCAGCAACTGATCAATGAACGTGTTGCACAGTTCCGTGACCAAACGGAACGTTATTTAGCAGGTAAATTGACGGAAGATGAATACCGTCCGCTTCGTCTGCAAAACGGCCTTTATGTACAACGTTATGCGCCGATGTTGCGTATCGCGGTGCCTTATGGTCTGATGAATTCAAAACAATTGCGTAAAATTGCAGAATTAGCCAAAGACTATGACCGTGGCTATGCGCACGTATCAACACGTCAAAATATTCAGTTTAACTGGCCTGCACTTGAAAACGTACCAGATATGTTGACTGAACTGGCGACTGTGCAAATGCATGCGATTCAGACTTCAGGTAACTGTATCCGTAATACCACGACGGACCAGTATGCCGGTGTGGTTGCAGGTGAAATTGCTGATCCGCGCCCAACCTGTGAGTTGATTCGTCAGTGGTCAACGTTCCACCCGGAATTTGCCTTCTTGCCACGTAAGTTCAAAATTGCGGTTTCTGCGCTTGAAGAAACCGATCGTGCAGCAACTGCATTCCACGATATCGGTGTGTATATCGTGCGTAATGAAGCAGGCGAAATGGGCTATAAAATCAAAGTCGGTGGTGGTCTCGGCCGTACGCCGGTGATTGGTAGCTTTATTCGTGAATTCTTGCCACGTGAAGACCTGATTGCTTATTTGGAAGCAGTACTTCGTGTATATAACTTGCATGGTCGTCGCGACAACAAATATAAAGCGCGTATCAAGATTCTGGTAAAAGCTTTAACACCAGCAGTATTTGCCGAGAAAGTTGAAGCTGAATTTGAGCATACGATTAAAACACTGAAAATCGATGCAGACACCTTGGCGAAAATGGATGAGAACTTCACGCCATTCGATTACCAAGATTATGCAGATGAAGATTTCACTGAACTGTTTGCACAATATCCAAAATTCAAACAGTGGTTCAACATTAATACCAATGCACATAAAGTGAAAGGTTATCGTATTGTGACGATTTCACTGAAACGTGCCGGAATTGCACCGGGTGATGTCAGCACCGAAGAAATGAACCTGATTGCAGATCTTGCCGATCAGTACACTTTCGGTGAGCTGCGTACCACGCATGAGCAAAACATTTCCTTGGTCGATGTACCACAAAAAGACTTGTTCGCTGTATGGCAAACCCTTGACCAAAACAACCTGGCACGTGCGCATATCGGTTTCTTGACCGACATCATTTGCTGCCCGGGCGGTGACTTCTGTTCTTTGGCTAATGCGAAATCCATTCCGATTTCTGAAGCAATTTCACGCCGTTTTGATGACCTGGATACGATTTATAACTTAGGCAAACTGGATCTGAATATTTCAGGCTGTATGAATGCCTGTGGTCATCACCATGTGGGTAATATCGGTATTTTAGGTGTAGACAAGAAAGGTGCAGAATTCTACCAGATTACGCTTGGTGGAAATGCGGATCATGATGCGTCAATTGGTGACATTCTTGGCCCATCATTTGCAGCCGAAGTCGTGCCGGATATCGTAGAAGAAATTCTGAATACTTATCTTGACCTGCGTCAGGAAGATGAAGAGTTTATCGATACTTATCGCCGTGTCGGCATTCAACCATTTAAGGAGCGTGCATATGCTTAATACCGCACTTCAAGTGCTCTCTAAAGATGGCACGATTGCAGACAATACCTATCAATTGATGGGTGAAGATGGTGTATTACCCCAAGGTGATGTGGTATTAACTGTTGAACAGTTAGATCAAATTACCAATGTGGCAGGTAAAAAAGCATTGTACTTAACTGTAGATGCTTCGCCTGAAAACCATGAATTTCCACTGGACCAGCTAGACGCAATCTTTATCGAGTTTGCCGGTTTTAATGATGGCCGTGGTTATTCATTTGCAGCACTTCTTCGCCGTCAGGGTTTCCAGGGTGAACTACGTGCCACCGGTGATGTGTTCAAAGATGTGCTGAATTACATGAAGCGTTCTGGTTTCGACACTTTCGTGATTAAAGAAGGTAAAGATATTCAGGAAGCCGCTGCAGGTTTGAATGATTTCAAAAATCCGTACCAGGCATCAACTGCGGTTGCACAGGCACATTATCAAACAGGTGCTTAATTTAAATTAAGTTGCTGTCAAAAAGCCGGATTGATTCCGGCTTTTTTATATCTTGATAAAAATCTTTAATTTTCTTCAAGTTGACAGTTGATCATCCAGTGAATTCCAAACTGATCGCTAAAGGCAGCATAAAGTGCGCCCCAAAAGGTCTTTTCTAGCGGCATCTCAATTTGACCATTCACCGATAAAGCATCAAAGAGTCGTTGTGCTTCAGCTTGTTCGCTGGCATCTAAGTTAATGGAAATATAGTGGTTATTACCTTGAATGAAAACGGTATTGTTTTGTGCACAAAATTGATCATTCGTATCGTATGCCATCAGTTCTGTAAATTCGTTAATGGGAAGTGAGATATGCAGGATTTTATTTTGATCCGCTTCCGAGAGTGTGACACCTTCTTCAGTTGGCATTTCACCATAACGACTCAGACTTGAAAATTCGCTTCCAAAAACTAATTTATAAAAGTTAAAGGCTGCTTCAGCCTGACCTTGGAAATTGAGGTAATGATTCAGTTGCATGGGAGAACTCTCTTTTTATTTTGCTTGCTTTAATCTACGCCACTTTGCGGTATTTTGCGCGAGCAAGCTTTATCAAAATGTAAGCGAAAAAAATCCTCCAGATCAGGAGGATTTTTAACTCCCTCTCCCTATGGGCGAGGGATGGGGTGAGAGAATAGGTTAAAGTAATTCAATCGCCACAGCTGTCGCTTCACCACCACCAATACACAGGGCTGCAATCCCTTTTTTTCCACCGGTACGTTTTAGTGCATGAATCAAAGTCAGGATAATACGTGAACCGGTTGAACCCACAGGATGACCGAGTGCACATGCACCACCGTTAATGTTGACTTTTTCAGGATCCAGCTTGAACTCATCCATTGGGCACATGGTCACCATGGCAAAGGCTTCATTGATTTCCCAAAGGTCGACATCAGAAGCGGCCCATCCAGTTTTATCTAGCACTTTCTGGATTGCACCGACTGGAGCAATAGTAAACTCAGATGGATGTTGCGAATTCGATGCATAGGCAACAATTTTAGCCAAAGGATTCAACCCTTTTGCTGCTGCATTGTCAGCCAAGGTAATTACTAAAGCTGATGCACCATCTGAAATCGAGCTGGCATTAGCCGCCGTAATCGTACCGTCTTTAGCGAAAGCAGGACGCAAAGTTGGAATTTTATCGATGTTGGCATTGAACGGCTGTTCGTCTTTATCAACGACTACATCACCTTTACGGGTTTTAACTGTTACAGGCACGATTTCATCAGCAAAGTAGCCTTCATTGACTGCAGTTTGCGCACGCTTTAATGAGCGAATCGCAAAATCATCCATCTGCTCGCGGGTATAACCTTTGGTATTTGCCATATCTTGGGCAAATGAACCCATCAAGCGACCTGTTTCAGCATCTTCCAAGCCATCCAGAAACATATGGTCCTTGATTTCACCGTGACCCATACGGAAACCGCCACGTGCTTTTGGCAATACATAGGGCGCATTAGTCATGGATTCCATGCCACCGGCAACCACGATTTCAGCAGAACCTGCTTTGATCATGTCAGCCGCTTGCATGACGGCTTTCATGCCTGAACCACATAATTTATTAATGGTCACAGCACCAGTAGAATCTGGAAGACCAGCTTGACGCATCGCTTGACGTGCAGGGCCTTGCTTTAAACCTGCCGGGAGTACACAACCCATAATGACTTCTTCAATATCTGTTGGTTGCAGACCCGCACGGGCAATTGCTTCTTTAATGGTGACCGCACCCAGTTCGAGCGCAGTTACACTTGCAAGACTACCCTGAAAGCCACCCATGGCTGTTCGTGCACCATTGACAATTACGATGTCAGTCATTGTTCTCTCCGTATAAGTTTTAATCAATTTTTCAAACATAAGCAGTATATTGAAAAAAACCCAGGATTGAAGGGTTAATCGCAGTCAATCTTAAACTGGATAGTTCTGTTAGCATGAGGAGAGGCTTTCTACGCGGATATGCCCCATTTTACTCAACACGATGCGCTGTTGGCTCGAAAGCTGAGTGGAACAATAATAGAAACTGCCATTTGAACCAATCGGCAGGGCAGTGTGCGCTTGATAAGTGACACTCGGTGAGCTTAAAGCACCCCGCCAGCTCAGGTTGCCATATTTAAGATTTAGTGCATCAATGTGTAAAATTTGTTCGCCCGCATCGACTTGCCGGTTTTTATTTTTATCAATAAAGACCAGTATATTTTTATTCCATTGATTGGGGTGACAGCTGAGTGAATCCTGACTGGGACAGATCACAATATTCTGGTGAAACACGGCAGCCTGACTACGTGCATAACGGTTAACCGCAGATAATTTGATAGGAATCTGTTTGGCTTCCTGTCTGGACTGATATTCATGAAAGTAAGGCAGGGCAATACTGGTCAAAATTGCAAGCACTGCAACATAAATAATTAATTCAACAATAGTGAACGCTCTTGTTATTTTTCTATACATAGAGTTACCTGATTTATATATTATTTTTATAGGAAACATGTTATTAATTATGCGTTTTTTATGCTTTGTTGAGCGTGTAATTTAGCTGTTACTCAAAATTCAAGAAAGCTATTAAAAAATAATTGGCAATCACAATAGGTCATTCAGAATAAAAAATTGAGTAAAAAATTACTGAATTACAACGGAAATTGTAAGTAATTTTGTCAATAATTTACTTGATTAAATTAATCAAGCACTTGGAAAAATAATAAAGTGTTTGTATGATGCCATGTGAATAGCTTAAGAATAAAACTGGGGTAATAAAAAGCCTATCTCAGGATGGCCTATTACGGGCTTGAGCTTGAACAACAATTGTTATCTCTGGAGGATAAATCCATGAAAATGAGTCGTATTGCTTTAGCTATGCTTGTAGCTGCACCTTTTGCTGCTGCAAATGCAGGCGTAACTGTTACTCCGTTGATGTTAGGTTATACATTCCAAGACACTCAGCACAATAATGGCGGTAACGATGGTGAGTTATTAGTTTCTAATCAAGGTGAAATGCAAGACGATTTATTCGTTGGTGCTGCGATTGGTGTTGAATTAACTCCATGGTTAGGTTTTGAAGCTGAATATAGCCAGGTTAAAGGCGATGTAGATTATGCAGCTCCTGGTGCAGAATACAAAGGTCAGAATATTGCAGGTAACTTCTATGCAACTTCTGATGTATTCACTGGTAACTATGACAGCAAAGTAAAGCCATATATGCTTTTGGGTGCGGGTCACTACAAATACGAATTTGAAGGTGTAGATCGCGGTACTCGTGGTAATGAAGAAGAAGGTACTTTAGGTAATGCAGGTATTGGTGCGTTCTGGCATATCAACGATGCATTGGCACTACGTACAGAAGCTCGTGGTACTTACCACTTTGACGAAAAATTCTGGAACTATACAGCACTTGCTGGTCTTAACGTAGTTCTAGGTGGCCGTTTGAAACCAGCTGCTCCAGTAGTAGAAGTTGCTCCAGTTGAGCCTGTAACTCCGGTTGCACCAGCTCCACAAGAGTTGACTGAAGACCTGAACATGGAACTTCGTGTGTTCTTTGATACAAACAAATCAAACATCAAAGATCAATACAAACCAGAAATCGCGAAAGTTGCTGAGAAGCTAGTTGAATATCCAAACGCTACTGCTCGCATCGAAGGTCACACTGACAACACTGGTCCACGTGCATTGAACGAACGTCTATCTCTAGCGCGTGCTAACTCTGTTAAATCTTCACTTGTGAATGAATACAACGTAGATGCATCTCGTTTGTCTACTCAAGGTTTTGCTTGGGATCAACCGATTGCTGACAACAACACTAAAGAAGGTCGTGCTATGAACCGTCGTGTATTCGCGACGATTACTGGTAGCCGTACTGTTTTAGCTGAACAACCAGTTGCTCAATAATTCATTATTGAACACTCATTAAAAAGGCAGCTCTTCGGAGCTGCTTTTTTTGTGTCTGTATTTTGACTACACTTAGCCTGTTAAGATGTCGTTGAGTAAAAATATGAGTGTCGAAATTCCTGAAGATTTGCAAAATCTGGAAGCCAATAGCGGAATTTTTGCAATATGGATGATTTTTCATCATTATGGCATTGATTTGAATATTCCTGATTTAACTCAGCTCTGTCAACATGACCCTGAAATGGGAAGCTCAAGCATCGCACTTGCAGTTGCTTTAAAGACATTGGGTTTGGATGTCAATTTTTGTACTGAATATGATGCAGATAAACAGCCAATTGAAGTCGATTTCTATCAACAAGCACATCGCTTAAATATTCCTGTTATAGAACAGCCATTGTCTTATGCAGAAATTCAGGAAAATGTAGAAGCAGGCCGTTTTGTGATTGTGTTCTATGACACCTTAGAGGGAGTAGGGAATCATTCCCTGATATATGAAATTGATGAAAATGAAATTAGCTTCTTTGATAGTTTTGAGTCTATGCCTAAAGAGATATTTGAGCAGCAACGTCGGGTAGACGGAATTTGCCAGCAAGTGATTGTGATTGATGATCGCAATTTCGTGATGCGTCATAGTTAATTCAAGAAATAAAAAATCAGCCCGTAAGCTGATTTTTTTAATGAATAATTTTTTATTCCTGATCAAGTTTCATCGGCTGCACATCCATCTCTTGATAAGAGACCAGTTTGGTTTTTTTCTTCCATTTGTAGCCGAACCAAATCGCTAGGAATAGCGGAATACTGATATAGGTCGATAACACACCCATCCATTGACCGGCCAAAACATCCTGATAGTTCTGTCCGAGAACAACAATCGCACACAGAATAAATGCAAACCAAGGGGCGAAAGGAAAGAATTTAGCGCGATAAGCCAGATCTTCCAGTTTATAACCTTGAGCCAGATACCCTTTACGGAAACGGTAATGGGAAATGGCAATCCCGAGCCAGACAATAAAGCCACACATCCCTGACATGTTTAGCAGCCAGTTAAAGACTTCCTGTTCACCAAAGAAAGTAGTCAGGAAGCATAGAGCTGCGATCGCCGTAGTGGCATAGAGTGCATTCATCGGCACACCACGCGGGTCCAGACGCGCAAACATTTTAGGTGCACTGCCTTTACGTGCCATATCAAACAGCATACGAGTAGACGAATACATGCCCGAGTTACCTGCAGATAAAATAGCGGTCAAGATCACCGCATTCATAATACTGGCGGCAAAGGCAAAACCGGCTTTTTCATACAATAAGGTAAATGGTGAAAGTGCAATATTATCTGTTGCAGCGGCCTGTAATAAACGTGGGTCATTATAGGCAATCAAGGTGCCGATAATGAAAATACACACGATATAAAACAGAAGGATACGCCAGAAAATCTGTTTGATGGCGACCGGAATGGTTTTCTTTGGATCTTTCGATTCACCTGCCGCCACACCGACCATTTCGGTACCCTGGAAAGAGAATCCGGCAATCATCGCCACGCCAATTAATGCCTGGAAACCACCGACAAAGGGTGCATCACCAATGCTCCAGTTGGCAAATGCTTCTGCACCCGGGGTCAGCATGATCTTCACGATCATCCAGATCCCGATGATGATAAAAGCAATGATCGCGAGAACTTTAACCAGAGAAAAGAAAAATTCAGATTCGCCAAAGCCTTTTACCGTCAGGGCATTAATCCCGAAAATAATGGCCAGGAAAATGGCACTCCAGTACACGCCCGGAATATCTGGAAACCAGAATTTCATAATAAACTGAACGGCAACCAGCTCAAAAGCCACGGTAATGGCCCAGTTGTACCAGTAGTTCCAACCCAGAGCGAAACCAAAACCACCTTCGACATATTTAGTGCCGTAAGTGAAAAATGCACCTGAGGTCGGGTTATGCGTGGCAAGTTCACCTAGACTGGTCATCAAGAAATAAATCATGATACCAATCAGTACATATGCAAGCAGTGCACCGCCTGGTCCCGCGTTGGCAATGGTCGCACCTGAAGCCAGGAATAGACCTGTACCAATTGATCCCCCAATGGCGATCATATTCAGATGACGAGCACCCAGCTTACGCTGCAGCTGCATCGTGTTTTGCGTTTCGCTCATCATGATTCCTTAACATTTTTTTGAGTGCTGGCGAAGAGCACTTTAAAGCCTTGTTGATCCGCTTTGACTGTACAGCGACCAAAGTTTTGTTCAATCAGGGTCGGGTAGTTCAAGAAACGGTTGGCCACGATCCAAAGCTCACCGCCCGATTTTAAATGACGGCGCGAGATTTTACATAAGGTTTCGCTTGCCGTGTAATCGGTCTCGATTCCCATATGAAAAGGCGGATTACTGACGATGGCATGCAAGAACAAGGGTGCATCTTCAATGCCTGTAACCGCTTTGATTTCAATCTGTTCAGGAGTAAGCTGGTTTTCTGCAAAGGTCATTTGCGTAGAAGCCAGTGCAAAGGCATCGACATCCATGGCAAAAATCCGGTTTTTCGGATTTAATTTTGCCAGATACGCACTAATGACGCCTGCGCCACAGCCAAAGTCAGCAATTTTACCTGAAGTGACTTGTGACAAATAAGGTAATAGTGTGGCAGTACCGACATCCAAACGGTTTTGACTAAAAACGCCCGGAAGTGCACAAATATTCAGATCACCATTTGGTGTAGATACGGTATAGTGCTGCGCCCAGTCTGCAAGTGCTTTTTTCTCGACCGTATGCTCTAGAACCAATTGCCAAAGCTGGCAATGACGCGCGCTGTCGAGTTTGAGTGTTTTACCAAAAGGCTGTAACTGTTTGGCTGCACGCTCTATCCCGCCTTTCTTTTCACCGACCAGGAAAACACTGCTGCCCGGTTTAAGCTGCGCTGCCACAGTGTGCAGCAAATAATTTAACAGTTCTTTAGACTTGGGTACAAAAATAACCGCCTGATCAAACTCAGCTTCAGGCATCTCTGCGCCAAAATGCACATCTGCTTGTTGTGACTGGAAATATTGAAAATCGTTAAAATTCCATGTCCAGACAGCGGGATTGATAGAGGCATCGAATTCAGCGAGCAGATCATCTGTTGGTGCATTAATCAGTAAGATGCGACCCGACAAAAAATCATATTGTCTTAATAAAACTTCGCTTTTAGGATCCATAGGTATCTCTCCAATATAAAGAACACTGCCTAAGTCTGACCTAGACAGTGTTCTTTGGACATGAAATTACTTCTTTGTTTCAGGAAGTACTACATTCAGAATAAGGGCAGCGATACCACCAGTAGCAACGCCTGAGCTAAAGATATTACGGAATAACTCAGGAAGATGTTCAAGAATTTGTGGAACTTGTGCAACACCTAAACCCAGTGCTAATGAAATCGCAATAATCAGCAGGGCACGACGGTCCAGATGGACACCAGACAGAATGTTAATACCAGAGGCTGCGACTGCACCAAACATCACCATCACTGCACCACCCAGTACCGCTTGCGGAACGGCCTGAATAATACCAGCAACTGCAGGCAACAAACCAAGAATAACCAGCAAAGCAGCAATCCAGATGCCGACATAACGACTCGCTACACCCGTCAACTGAATTACACCATTGTTCTGTGCAAATACTGAACTTGGGAAGGTGTTAAAAATACCGGCAAGGAATGAATTCGCGCCATTCACCAGTACACCGCCTTTAATGCGCTGCATCCATTTTGGACCATCAACTGGCTGGTTGGAAAGCTTTGAAGTCGCAGTGATATCACCAATCGCTTCTAAAGAGGTCACCAGATAGATGAATGCCATCGGAATAAACAGGCTCCAGGAGAAGCTTAAACCGAAATGCATTGGGGTTGGAATCTGTACCAACGGTGCATCTTTTAGAGCAGAGAAATCCAGATGCCCCATAAAGCCCGCCAGAACATAACCACAGATTAGGGCGATCAAAATGGCAGAACTTTTTACCCAGGTAATCCGGATACGGTTCAGAATAATAATCAACGCCAAGACGGTACAAGACATGATCAGGTTGTCAGCATTGGCAAAAGTTTTATCGCTCATGGCCTGATAACCACCGCCCATACTGATTAAACCTTCTTTAATTAAGGTCAAACCAATCAGCAGCACGACAATCCCGGTCACCAGCGGTGTAATCAGTTTTTTGATCCAAGGCAGAATTTGTGACACGCCCATTTCAATAAATGCACCTGCAATCACCACACCAAAAATAGAAGCCATGACTGCTTCTACAGGTGTGCCTGCAGCCACCATGGCTGAACCAATACCAATAATTGGACCGATGAAGTTAAAGCTGGTTCCTTGGACAATCAGCAGACCGGCACCAAATGGCCCCACTTTTTTAGACTGTAAAAAAGTCGCGATACCCGAGATCACCAAGGACATGGACAAAATCATGTTGGTGTCTTCTTTGGAAACACCGAGCGCCAAACAAATCAGCAGGCCAGGGGTCACAATCGGGACAATAATCGCCAGTAAGTGCTGGAATGCAGCTAAAAAAGCAATTAATGGTTTTGGTCGATCTTCCAGACCATATACCAGGTCAAGTTGATCTTTAGAAGGAGGAGATTGATTAAAATCAGACATGTGTCAATGCAAATTAAGGCTGGGTGGCGCTATTCTAATCGAGTTACACGTCTTTACAAAATCAAAAAAGCCTCAACGGAGCAAAAAAAGTTGAGGAGTGTGGTTACAGTGACTATAAAAGTTTTGTATTTTTCTGTATAATTTGCCCTCAAATTACATACGCATTGAATTTACATGTCAGATATTAAAACTCTCCGTAACATCGCCATTATTGCGCACGTCGATCATGGTAAAACCACTCTTGTAGACAAACTTTTGCAACAATCAGGTGCTCTCGGTGATCGCGCGGGTGAGATCGAGCGTGTCATGGATTCTGGCGCTATTGAAAGCGAACGTGGTATTACCATTCTTGCAAAAAACACTGCAATCAAATGGTTAGATGAACGTACCAATACTGAATACCGTATTAACATCGTGGACACCCCGGGACACGCCGACTTCGGTGGTGAAGTTGAACGTGTAATGTCGATGGTTGACTGCGTACTTCTTCTTGTAGACTCACAAGAAGGCCCGATGCCACAAACTCGTTTCGTAACACAAAAAGCGTTCGCACGTGGTTTGAAACCAATCGTGATTATTAACAAAGTAGACAAGCCAAGTGCGCGTCCAGACTGGGTAATTGACCAAGTATTCGATCTATTCGATAACTTGGGTGCTTCTGACGAACAGTTAGACTTCCCAGTTGTTTATGCTTCAGGCCTTCGTGGTGTTGCTGGTCCTTCTCCAGAAGAACTTGCTGAAGATATGACTCCGTTGTTCCAAACGATCGTAGACATCGTTGAACCACCAGCGGTTGACGTTGATGGCCCATTCCAAATGCAAGTATCTTCACTTGACTATAACAGCTTCGTAGGCGTTATCGGTATTGGTCGTATCCAACGCGGTTCAGTGAAATTAAACACACAAGTAACTGTAATCGATAAAGATGGCAAAACACGTAACGGCCGTATCTTAAAAATCATGGGTTATCATGGTCTAGATCGCGTTGACGTTGAAGAAGCTTCTGCAGGCGATATCGTTTGTGTAACGGGTATCGATGCACTCAACATTTCTGACACCATCTGTGATCCGAAAAATGTTGAAGCTTTACCTCCATTGTCTGTAGATGAACCTACAGTATCGATGACATTCCAGGTAAACAACTCACCGTTTGCTGGTAAAGAAGGTAAGTTCGTAACTTCACGTAATATCCGTGAACGTCTAGACCGCGAATTGATTCACAACGTAGCATTACGTGTTGAAGATACTGACAGCCCAGACCGTTTCAAAGTATCGGGTCGTGGTGAACTTCACCTTTCAGTTCTTATTGAAAACATGCGTCGTGAAGGCTTCGAAATGGGCGTATCTCGTCCACAAGTAATCATTAAAGAAATTGATGGTGAAAAACAAGAGCCATACGAAAACGTTACTTTTGACGTTGAAGAACAGCACCAAGGCGCTGTAATGGAACAAATGGGTCATCGTAAAGGCGAAATGACCAATATGGAAGTTGACGGTAAAGGCCGTATCCGTATTGAAGCCACTGTTCCTTCACGCGGTCTGATTGGTTTCCGTTCTGAATTCCTGACCATGACTTCTGGTACAGGGATCATGACGTCTAGCTTCTCGCACTACGGTCCAATGAAGCAAGGTACTGTTGCGAAACGTCAAAACGGTGTACTGATTTCTATGGTTCAAGGTACTTGCCTGGGCTATGCACTGTTCACACTTCAAGACCGTGGTCGTCTATTCGCGAAACCACAGTTAGAAGTTTATGAAGGTATGATCATCGGTATTAACTCTCGTTCAGACGACATGACAGTTAACCCGACTAAAGCAAAACAGTTAACCAACGTACGTGCTTCTGGTACTGATGATGCGTTAACGCTGGTTCCTGCGATTGAATATACACTTGAGCAAGCGCTTGAGTTTATTGAAGATGATGAACTAGTAGAAGTAACACCTAAGTCAATCCGTATCCGTAAGCGTTTCTTGACTGAAAACGAACGTAAACGTAACCGTTCAGGTAAATAATCGCTAGATTATTTCGGGTTTTCAAAAACCGTAATCTTTTCCAAGATTACGGTTTTTTTTATATTTAAGCGATGCTCACATTGCAATTTACTAAAACGCATTAAATTAAGTCAAAATTAAAAGTATTTACTCAGGTATAATTTGACCCAAAACTTGAAAATAAAATATGGGAGCAGTTATGAGTATTATTCAAGAATTTAAAGAGTTTGCGATCAAAGGCAATATGATGGATCTGGCGATTGGTGTCATCATCGGTGGCGCTTTTAGCAAGATCATCGATTCATTGGTGAAAGACATCATTATGCCTTTAATTACCGTGATTACCGGTGGTGGCGTCGATTTTACGCAAAAATTCTTTATCTTAGGAAGAAACCCAGACAATTTACAATCTTTAGATGCCTTGACTAAGGCGGGTGTGAATGTACTGACTTACGGTAACTTTTTAACGATTTTAATTAATTTCTTAATCTTAGCCTGGGTCGTATTTTTATTGGTTAAATTCATGAATCGTTTACGTAAACAAGAAGGCCCAGTCGAGGAAACTCCGACTACCCCAGCCGATATTGAATTGCTGCGTGAAATTCGTGATGAATTGAAAAAGCGTCCACCTCAAGTCTAATTTTTCTAATCCCCCTAAATCCCCTTTATAAAAAGGGAACTCCTCCCTTTGACAAAGGGGGAGGTAAGGAGGGATTTATAAATATTAAAAATCCATCCGGAATTTGATTTCGACCAAATGAAAACCAAACTGGCTTTTGACCGGACCATGTAATACATGTTCAGCAGCAGTAAATACCAGTTTATCAATCACTGGAACCAGCTGGCCTTTCTTCACTTCACCTAGCTCACCGCCACGTTTGGCAGAATTACAGGTCGAATACTGTTTGGCGATTTTATTAAAGTCTGCACCACTTAAAATCTTCTTTTTAAGCTGTTCAGCAGTTTCTTTATCTTTAACTAGAATATGACGCACAATAGCTGTTTTCATGACTTTTTCCCTCGTACAGTTGCCACTTTTTTGACAGGGAGCTGGATCTTTTTCAAAGGTTGGCACTCAGGACAAAAAACTGAAGCCCGTTGTCCCAATTTAATATTTTCAAGTGTGGTCTCGCAGTTCACACACATTTCACCGGCACGGCCATAAGCCAGCAGGGTTTGCTGAAAATAGCCATTTTCGCCCATGGCATTGGTGTAGTCTCTTAAGGTTGAACCACCCAGATCAATTGCCTGTTTCAAGATACGCTTGATTTCCAGCACTAGCTTTTCAATCTGCACCAAGCTTAACGTCGAGGCCGGTTGTGCTGGATGAATCCCCAGATTAAACAGACTTTCGGTCGCATAAATATTGCCTACGCCCACCACCACATGGTTATCCATAATTGCAACTTTGGTGCCAACATTTTTATTCTTCAATTTTTCAAATAAATACTCGGCATTAAAGTTCTCGCTTAAGGGTTCTGGCCCCAGCGTATCTATTAATTTGCTTTGTGATTGTGCATCCAGCCAAAGAATGCAACCAAAACGGCGAGGGTCATGATAACGCAGTTCGATATCATCAAACTGAATGATTAGATGGTCATGTTTGCGTAATTCTTCATTGCCATCGCATAGACGGAAACTTCCCGACATGCCCAAATGCCAGAGCATGGTGTCGTGTTCAAACTCTGCCAGAATATATTTAGAACGGCGAGTGAGCTTGAGTAATTTTTGCCCCACCAGTTTTTCTATATTTTCTGGAATAGGCCAGCGCAAACTGGACTGACGCACTTCAACACGTTGGACGCGTTGTTCCAATAAGGGTAATAAACTGGTTTTGGTGGTTTCAACTTCTGGTAATTCAGGCATAACGCATCAGTGGCGAGGGAGATGCAGCTAATATTGGGTGAATTGGCTGGGATTGCAAGCGTTAATCTGGGTGAAATCGCTGGAAAATGACTGGGTATTTCATCTTTATTTAAACTGGAATTGTTTAAAGAATAAACTAGGTTTCTATGTTTTTATAGCGAATTTTCTTAGAAGTAAATCGAATGGAAATTATCAATACATTATAAGCTAATGAAAAATATATAAATAATTTAAGATTTTTTAAATAAAAATTATATTTTTATGTTTAAGACATAACTAAAAGTTTAATGAGTAATAAAAAAAATGCTGGGAATTTGTATGAAAAGTTATGTAAATTCATGCACCTAATAGCAATTTAAAAACCTTGCTTGTTTTTCTCTCCGAATGTTTAGGTTTTACATGAAATATTTAGGTCTAGCTCTATTGCCTTTAATGGCTGCCATGACAACCGCTCAGGCGGAATCTGCATTTGATCCACAAGGTCAGTATTTACTGGGGGACTGGAATGGTCAACGTACAGAACTGGCCCAACAGGGAATTAAATTTGAAGCCAATCTGTTAACCGATACCGCCTATCTTGCTGATGGTGGTCGTAATGAGGGCGCAGATCCATTAACTTCTGCCCAATTATGGCTGGGTACTCAACTGGATATGGAAAAGCTGGCAGGATGGAATGGTGTCACCGTACGTGCCGCGATGACTGCACGTCAGGGTCAAAGTACCTCTGTCCGTGACTTGCAGGATCTTAATGCACCACAGCTGGCCAATGTACAAGGCACTTTTGGGCGTGGTAATCAGGATAGCCGTCTGAGCGAGCTGTCTATTGAAAAGAATTATAAAGACCAAGGACTCAGTATTAAGGCGGGTCGTCTTGGTCTGGGCATGGACTTTAATGTCATGGCTTGTGATTTTGCCAGTACGGCATTTTGTGCTGCTCAGATGGGTAAATGGCAGGGCAATATCTGGATGAATACGCCTGTAGCACAATGGGGTGCGCGCGTGAAGCAGCAACTCAATCCTGAACTTGCGGTACAAGTCGGTGTGTATGAGTTTAATCCGGATAATGGCAATGGCGCTAAAGAAGGTCAGGGCTGGAGTCTGGATACCGACCATGCAGATGGCGTGACAATTCCGGCAGAAGTAATCTGGACACCGAAATCATGGGTGAATGGCCTGCCAGGCAGCTACCGTGTCGGCGGGATGTACAATACTGCCGATGATGTTGCCAACCAAAAAGATATTGCCAATCCTACTGATGCCAAAAACCGTACCTTTGCTGGTTGGTTAGCTGTAGAGCAACAGTTAACGTCTACAGGTCAGGGCCGTCAGGGTTTGCATTCATTTGCCAACTTTACTTGGCATGACCGCGATACCAATAAAGTGGATAATTCACAACAAATCGGTGTGAAATATATCGGTCTTGCGGACAGCCAGCCGGATGATATTTTAGGTCTGGCGGTCAATCGTGTACATATTAATGACCGGATCAAGAATCTGAATTTTGATGCGAGTGCAGAATACAATATTGAACTGAACTATAGCTATAACGCAACAAAGTGGCTAATGCTGCGTCCAAACCTGCAATATGTCATTAATCCAGGTTCAAGCAACAATGTGGATGATGCACTGGTACTCGGTTTGACTACACGAATCATCTTCTAAAGTTTGATCGTTCACGTTATAACTAAACAGGCTCTTGGGAGCCTGTTTTTATTTCTAGAGTGAAACTGTGCAATAAAAAGAGGAAATACAGCGTGGCATTACTATTTCAACCTATTCAATTTGGATCACTGCAACTTCAAAATAAAATCGTAATTGCGCCTATGTGTCAGTACTCTGCAACAGAGCAGGGGGAAATTACCTATTGGCACGAGCAGCAATGGGCCAACTATGCCTTATCGGGTGCAGGTTTATGTATTGTCGAAGCGACTGCGGTACAGCCAGAAGGCCGGATCAGTTATGCCGATCTGGGCTTGTGGAATAACGAACAGGCAAAGCAGATCAAGACCTTACTGGAAAAAGTCAAATCCATTTCCCCGATGCCTTTTGCGATTCAACTCGCACATGCAGGGCGTAAAGCTTCAACAGATAAACCATGGGCAGGTAAAGGTCAGTTTAAGCCGGATGAAGCACATGGCTGGCAAACTGTTTCTGCCAGTGATATTCCTTTTCAGGCCGATGAACATCCACCCAAAGCCTTAAGCCAGTCGGAAATTGAGCAGGTCATTACTGACTTTGCAGAAAGTGCCAAACGTGCAGTTGATGCCGGTTTTGACCTGATTGAGCTGCATGCAGCGCATGGTTATTTACTGCATCAGTTCATGTCACCACTTTCAAATAAACGTGATGATCAGTATGGCGGTTCACTGGAAAACCGGATTCGCCTGACTCTGGAAGTATTACAAGCCATGAAAGCGGCGGTTCCAGAAGGTTATCCAATTGGAGTGCGTATTTCAGCCAGCGACTGGATGGATCAGCCAGATAGCTGGACTATTGATTCTTCAATTGAGTTGTCCAAAGCACTGGAAGCTGCGGGTGCTGCCTATATTCATATTTCCAGTGCCGGCTTACATGCCAAACAGAACATTGATGTGAAGCCGAATTATCAGGTGCCTTTTGCAGATGCGATCAAGAAAGTCGTGAATATTCCCGTGATTGCCGTCGGTTTGATTACTGAACCTAAGCAGGCAGAAGATATTTTACAAAAGGGCCAAGCGGATGCCATCGCACTGGCTCGTGCCATTCTTTATGATCCCCATTGGCCTTGGCATGCAGCGGCAGCACTTGAGGAAAAAATCAAGATTTCACCGCAATATCTGCGCTGCGCACCGCATGGTTTGAATCACCTATTTGAGCCTTTTTAACACTGCTTTAGTCTCAGAAATTCTTATAATGGAATATCACTGGCAAGAGGATACTGCATTATGATTTTTGCGGTCATTGTGCCCATATTTTTATTATTGGCACTGGGTTATCTGACTGTAAAGAGTCAAGTGTTAAGCAAGGAGCAGGTGGGGACGGTCGGTGCTTTTGTGATTAAAGTAGCCTTGCCGTTGCTGTTCTTTCAGTCCCTTGCCTCCAAAGACCTGCATGAAATCTGGTATTTTGAATACTTTGCCGTGTATAGCAGCGTGACCTTGCTGCTCTATGGTAGCGGTTTCTGGATCATGCGCCGTCATTTTCAGAATACGCATTCGCAAAGTGCAGTGCTGTCGCTGGGCGCTGCAATGTCGAATACCGGCCTGATTGGTACAGCTGTGCTTAGCTTATTGATCGGGCAACAGGCGATGACTTATACCTCTCTAGTGGTCATTATTGAAAGCGTGTTGCTGATTCCACTGGTGCTGGTCATGGCGGCGTTGGGCACACAACATCAGGCAAATCTCGGCGCCATTTTAAAAAGTGTGCTACTGACCTTGCTAAAGAATCCCTTATTTATGGGAGTGATGCTGGGCATGGTCTGTGCAGTTTTCCAGATTAAAATTCCAGTCTATCTCGATCAGGTCTTTGCCTTGATTGGTCAGACAGCCTCACCATTGGCCTTGTTTGCCATTGGCGGCGGGATCGTAGGAATGAGCCTGAAATATGTCAATCTGCAAAGTTTCTATCTGGTATTTTCCAGCAATATCATGATGCCGCTGTTGATGTATCTGGGACTGAGCCAGTTAACTGATTTAAGTCAGGAAATGGTCCATGCCGGTACGCTCATTGCAGCTTTGCCGATGCCGACGATTTTTGGCATGCTGGGACAGGCGTATGGTTTGAATGATCGAACCTTAACGCCATTGTTGATGAGTACTATTGTCGGTTTTATCGTGACCAGTGGCTTAATTGCCTTGTGGTGGGGATAATCTTTTAGCAGATGGATGCTCTGCTACTAAAAAAAGCCCCAAATTGCATGGGGCTTTTTATATTTTAATTTTGTGGAATTAACTTAACTTTTCTTCGCAGGCGCTTTTTTCTGCTCAGCCAGCATTTTGTCTACCGCTGCCAAAGACTCTTTGGCCTGCGGAACATTTTGCTGCGCCAGTGCGGCAAAGATTTTCTTAGCTTCTGGCAGATTTTGCGGAACAATACTGCCATTGGCAAACATATTACCTACTGCCATCAGCGCCGGAATATAACCTTTTTTGGCGAGTTCCTGAATGCTGCTTAGGCCTTGCTGAATCGGTTTTTCATCTTTGTTTTTGAAACCGCTGCTGATGTCATATAAGGCTTTGGCATGAATGGCCTGCATATTGCCTTTGCTGATCAGCGGTTGCAGCTTTTGTAGTCCGGCTTTATTTGACGCTGTCGTATTTTCAGAAAATAGCAGTATGGCCAGATCAATGCTGGCATCATCAAATTTGGCTGCTGAAGCGCGTTCCAGATGCTGTTTGGCTTTGGCCAAATCCTGTTTGAGGCCGAGTGTGCCGGCTGCATAGTTTTTACCCAGTACATAATTGGCCACCGGATAGCCTTTGCTGGCTGCCTGCTCGTAAAGCTGAATGGCTTTTTTCTCGTCCTTGGTTGTACCTTGGCCGGTTTGGGTCAAATAGCCTAAGTTATATAAAGCTTGGGCATTTCCCTGACTGGCCAATTGATTCAAAGCGTCATAGGCACCTTTAAAATTATTGGCTTTGACCATGGCCTCAACTTTTTCGAATTGGGGGTCGACTTGATCTTTTACGGTATTTGCCAGAGCGAATTGCGCAGAAACGGCGAGAACTGCAGCGAGTACTAATTTTTTCATGGTTCCTATAACCTTATTATTGCTGGCACCTTATTCCTTGGTGCGATTTTAATCATTTTCACTTACATCATAAAAGGATTTTGTGCTTTGTAAATATACAATTTGTCACTAAATACAAATCATCGAAACACAATACACCGATTAAATCGATGCATGATTCGGACAGGTTTCTGATCAATCCTGCAGATATCAAAAGGATTACTTTGCTTCAGCCGACTTCTCTGTTTAAATCTCGGTTTGAATCAGACTCCCAGGATTTCACCATGTTTGTCAAAACCATTAAACGTCACTATGACAGAATCAATGCTGATGAATCGATTGCCGATGAAGACAAGATTGATGCGCTGCTGATGAAACTTGGGGCAGAGTTTTTGATGAGTCAGGAAGACCGGGTATATGTCTTTCAAAAAGGTGAACTCACGGCAAAGTTTGATGCCAAACATGCGCGGGCCTATCATTTCAAAGATTATGTGGTAAAAGACATGAACAAGCTGTTTCATGGTTTCTAAAACAAAAAAGCCAAGAATTTCATCTTGGCTTTTTTATATGGGTGGAACCTGAGTTATTGCGGACGCGCCACATCACCACTTAAGGCTTCAGGAAGCTCCAGAACTTCTAGACCTAGCTCGGTCAATGCTTCAGGTTTTGCCACGACTAGCGCTTTATAACCATCCTCAATCGCGATGCTATTGACGATTTCAACATCATTATTCAGTTTGGTCGCAACATCAGGCGCGGCACCTGTGCCTTGAACCAGATGTAACCAGTGTTTTGGCTTGGCTTTAAACCATAAACGCGCAATCACTTCCTGACCCAGGTAGCAACCCTTGTCGTAGTGAATGCCTTCGCGTTGATGCAAACGTAATTCTTGTGGTTGAAACAGGGTGGCAGTCGCAGCCTGAATCCAGGCCTGACCTGATTCAATGGCTTGCTGTTCCCACATCGTCACATCGGTTTCAGTCGCCACAAAGTCAGTATGAATACCATTGATGACTGGATAAACCGGACCGACCAATTCCAGTTTCATTTTTGAAAAGGCGCCAAATTTCTTAATATGATTGGCCAGTTCCGTGGACTGATCTTCAGTGCTCACGATTTCAAAGCTTTCCGGACTGATTTTTTTAAGCCATAAGCCAAATTGGATGCGTCCTTTCAGACTGCAGATTGCAGTATAGCGTGTCTGGTTTTCCGCCAAAGTTTCAGTATTCAAAGTCACCTGACCTTGAAGGAATTTTTGTGCATCTACACCATTCAGACTAAACAATGTAAAAGCAGGAGACGCTGCCATAATAAGCCCCGGTTTGAATACTATAAATCAATGCAGTTATTGTGCAGCAAGCATCAAATAGAGGCAAACAAAAAAGCCAAAAATCGAAATCATTGGCTTTTAGTGAGCGGATCTTTAATGGTGATGGCTAGCCGGTAATGGCGAATCACAAGGGAATTTGCCTCCACAGACCCGTACAGTTTCCATCATGCCCTGATCTTCATGGTCGAGGATATGGCAGTGCTGTACGAAGTCACCTTCAAATTTCTTGTAGTGGCTGCGGACAATATAGGTATAGTTTTGTTTTACAAAAAGCGTGTCCTTAAATTGTCCTTTCATGCCACGGTATTGCACATCATCCAGAACTGGATTCACCGGATCTTCTGGGGCTACTGACTCACTGACATCCTTACCTTGAGGATTCAAAATTTTAACAATCTGGAACGGGTTAACATGAATATGGAACGGATGACCACCAAAACCAGCGCTGGTCAGTTCCCATTCATCAGTCTGTCCAACTTGTAACTGACGGACATATTCGCCATCTACTGAACCATCTCCATCAAAGAAATCTCCAAAACTCAGTGTATCTCCATCTTTTTTATGCCGGAAGCCAAATTTGAATACGCCAGTTCTAGGGTCGGGGCCGAGCGAAAAAGCACTATATTGTTTTGGTCGGGCAGCGACTACTTTATCAATTTCCGGCGTCATCAGTGATGGATGATCACTAAACGCAGAAAGATTAAGTTGAGATAATTGGGCCTGGATGTCTTTGCTTAAACCAATTTTTTGTGCCCGATCTTTCAGGAACTGTGCAGCAGTCTGAGGCTTGGTCTTGGCTGCTTTTACATTGACCCATCCCAGCAGTTGGGCATTGAAGCGGTGATTTGGAGCAATTTGAGGGCCTACATTCGGTAATGGCGCGTTAATTTCATCATCGATATTCAATTTGGTGTCAAAAATGCAGTATCTATTGGTGGTCGGAAAGGCAACCATTGCATCATGACGATAACCAGGATGGAACACGGACAGGGTTCTGGTCTGTACATGATTCATGGTTAAGCCATCTTGTGCGATGGTATGCACATTCAGGCTATTCAGCTTGTCAAATTCAGCTTTCTTATCTGCCTCCTGATAGGCTGAACAGGCTTTGATGGTTTGCTCTGCAGTAAACTTACTGGAGTCAGGAATTTCCTTTATGATTAAACCAATGGTATCGCGTACTCCACCATGAATCATGCGCCAGCGGTTAAATACATTCTGTTCAACCTTCATCTCTCCCACAATTTTACCGTTGATAGACGTGTAGTAATTCTGGTTGGTCCAGAAGCCACCAATAGACAGGTCATTATAATTTTCTAGCATGCCTATACCTACACCTTCACAGTTATTGGGAACAGCGAATGTGACATTAGGATCGGGATTGCTACAGCGATATTGGATTTGCTGGAACAGCAGGATATTTTCATTCGGATAACTGTTTTTTTCTTTCCATAGAATATCCATATCTCCAGTTGAGGTGACTTTGCCATTTTTGACTTTTGGCGTTCTTGAGCCTTCAACAATCAATGGGCCGGCCATGCCATTCGACACCTGAAGAGCAGTTGAACCGTGCAGATGGGCGTGATACCAGTAAGTCCCTGCGGGATGGTTCGGTTCCATTTTGAACTGATAATCAAATTTTTCCTGAGGTTTGAATTTCAAAAAGACATTATCGCTATTGCCTTGAGGGCTGACCCAGAAGCCATGGGTATGCAAGTTGGTAGTATTAAAGCAGTGTGGTTCATTTACATTCTCAACATGGGTTGGACAGGTTGTTTCTGACTCGGGTGGCAGCTGGTTATTCAGGTTAAGCGCCATGGTTTCACCCTGTTTGACCCGAATCTGTGGTCCGACCAGCTGATCCTCGACATATTCACCAGCTTTTTTCTTATCAAATAAACTGGGTTTGGTTAAATAGCCTCTCAGCAGTACCTGATCCCATAAGCCGTTTCTGGGGTTATAGAGCTTGCTGGTTTTATAGGCCACGATCAGCTCATATTTGCCCTTGGCACTTTTTGGTAACAGGGGTGGATTGCTAATCAAGCTGTCTGATGTGGTCGGAACGGGATGTGAGGGTTTGGGTGGAGGTGTGGGGTGTGAAGGATGAGAGGGTTGGGACGGGGTAGATGGATTTGACGGTGGTGATGGATTTTTTGTTCCATCCCAACCGCGAGCTAAGAGCGTCAAAATGGCGGCTATAGCTCCGAATATTGCGATTTTCAACATTTCAGTTCTGCCTGTTATGGTTATTGTTTTAATGTGAGGATTGCGAATAATGTGACATGCGTCACACTGAGCTTCTGATAGTTTTGGAAAATCTGCTATCCTAAATTAGGGGATTGAAATTTTGCTAAATGCGGCGGCAGGACAGGCCTATGAAAACCAGTGAGGCTATATTTTTTTATCTTTAAAAAAATGCACATAAAATTAATTATTTATTAATGATATTAGTGGTTTAGAGTAATATTCAAATAAAAAGATAGTGAAATATTTTGCAACATAAGACTAAAGAATAAGGCGAATTATTCAGATTTTTTTAGCAAAAGACCGCTTTAAAGCAAAAATTCTAAAGTCTATGTAACAAATTTTTGCGAAAATACCGATTTTTATAATTAAGTGTTTGAAAAATATAAAATTTGGGAAATGCTATTTGTGCAGCGTACAATGCTGCTATTACAAAAGTAACTCATCGATATCTATTGATGAATAAAAATAGAGATAAACGAGGGCAGGCAAGCTTATGAACAACAACTACCGTAAACCGCTGCAATCCACCCAGCTGGAATATTATGACGTGCGACAGGCCGTAGAAGATATTCAGCCAGGCGCATATGCCAAACTTCCTTATACTTCCAAAGTCCTGGCAGAGCAGTTGGTGCGTCGTTGTGATCCTGCCATTCTGGAACAGTCTTTACGCCAGCTGATTGAGCGTAAACAGGAACATGATTTTCCCTGGTATCCGGCACGTGTAGTGTGTCATGACATCTTGGGGCAAACGGCACTGGTTGACCTTGCCGGTTTACGTGATGCGATTGCAGAACAGGGCGGTGACCCGTCTAAAGTCAATCCGGTGGTACCAACCCAGTTAATCGTCGATCATTCACTGGCGGTTGAGTTTGGTGGTTTTGATCCGGATGCCTTTGAGAAAAACCGTGCTATTGAAGATCGCCGTAATGAAGACCGTTTTCATTTTATTGAATGGACCAAAACCGCGTTTGAAAATGTTGATGTAATTCCTGCGGGCAACGGCATCATGCACCAGATCAACTTGGAGAAAATGTCTCCGGTGATTCAAAACCGTGATGGTCTGGCATTCCCGGATACCTGTGTTGGTACAGATTCGCATACACCTCATACAGATGCATTGGGCGTGATCTCGATTGGTGTTGGCGGCTTGGAAGCCGAAAACGTGATGTTGGGCCGTGCATCGTGGATGCGTCTGCCAGATATTATCGGTGTGGAATTGGTCGGTCAGCGTAAGCCGGGCATTACCGCAACGGATATCGTCTTGGCACTAACCGAATTCCTGCGTAAAGAACGTGTGGTTGGCGCATATTTAGAATTCTTTGGTGAAGGTGCTGACAGCATGTCAGTCGGTGATCGTGCCACGATTTCCAACATGACCCCGGAATATGGCGCAACGGCTGCGATGTTCTATATCGATCAGAACACGATTGATTATCTGACTTTGACCGGTCGTGAGCCTGAGCAAGTCAAACTGGTCGAAACTTATGCCAAAGAGATCGGACTTTGGGCATCGGATATGACTCAAGCGGAATATCCACGTGTGCTGCGTTTCGATTTATCGACTGTGACACGTAATATCGCTGGCCCATCAAATCCGCATGCACGTGTCTCGACATCTGATCTGAAAGAAAAAGGTATTGCCGGTAATTTAGAGGCAGCTCGTGCGCAAGAAGCAGAAGGCTTAATGCCAGATGGTGCGGTGATTATCGCGGCGATTACCTCTTGTACCAATACATCAAACCCGCGAAATACCGTGGCGGCAGGTTTGCTAGCACGTAAGGTCAATGAATTGGGCTTGATCCGTAAGCCTTGGGTGAAATCTTCTTTTGCACCGGGTTCTAAAGCGGCTGCTTTGTATTTGGAAGAAGCAGGCGTACTTAAAGATTTAGAAAAACTGGGCTTTGGTATCGTGGCCTATGCATGCACGACTTGTAACGGCATGTCGGGCGCATTAGATCCAAAGATTCAGCAGGAAATCATCGACCGTGACCTGTATGCAACAGCGGTGCTTTCGGGCAACCGTAACTTCGATGGACGTATTCATCCTTATGCGAAGCAGGCATTCTTGGCTTCACCGCCATTAGTAGTGGCTTATGCGATTGCCGGTACGATTCGTTTTGACATAGAAAAGGATGCTTTAGGAAATGATAAAGATGGCAACCCGATTTATCTGAAAGATATCTGGCCATCGGATGAAGAAATTGATGCGCTGGTAAAAGTGGCTGTAAAACCAGAACAATTCAAAAAAATCTACATTCCAATGTTCGACTTGGGTGTGAATGAAAAGGCAACAAGTCCGCTGTATGACTGGCGTCCGCAAAGTACCTATATCCGTCGTCCGCCGTATTGGGAAGGGGCTTTGGCTGCACCGCGTACCTTGTCAAATATGCGTCCGCTTGCGATCTTGGGCGATAACATCACCACTGATCATTTATCACCATCGAATGCCATTGTGCTCGACAGTGCGTCAGGTGAATACCTGAAAAAAATGGGCGTGCCTGAGGAAGACTTTAACTCCTATGCAACGCATCGCGGTGATCACCTGACCACGCAACGTGCGACTTTTGCTAACCCGAAACTGTTTAATGAAATGGTGGTGCGTTCTGACGGCACCATCAAACAGGGTTCGAAAGCACGTGTGGAACCTGAAGGCGAAGTGATGCGGATGTGGGAAGCGATTGAAATCTACATGAACCGTAAACAGCCGTTGATCATTATTGCCGGTAAGGATTATGGTCAGGGTTCGAGTCGTGACTGGGCAGCAAAAGGTGTACGTCTGGCGGGTGTAGAAGCGATTGTAGCAGAAGGTTTTGAGCGTATTCACCGTACCAATCTGGTTGGTATGGGCGTGTTACCGCTTGAGTTTAAGCCGGGTACAGATCGTAAGACTTTAGGTCTTGATGGTACTGAGCTGTATAGCGTGATTGGTAATATCGCGCCACGTTCGACTTTAACTTTGGTAATTGAGCGTTCAACCGATGATGGTAAGAACCAGATTATTGAAGTCCCAGTCACTTGCCGTCTGGATACTGAAGAAGAAGTACATGTGTATGAAGCGGGTGGGGTATTACAACGCTTTGCACAGGATTTCTTGGAAGGGAATGTGGCTTGATTTAAGTTACTTCTTTTTAATCCACCCCAACCCTCCTTTTTAAAAGGAGGGAGTTCTCATCTTTTTGAAAGATAAGAAGCATTGCTTCGCAAGGGTGAAGTTAAAATTATTGAAGTTGTTTAAAAAGACCCCTACTGTGAAGTAGGATTTTTATTTAGAGCATTAATGTCTTTATCAAGAAAATACAAACAGGTACTTTTCTTTTTATACTTAAGCAATTGAGCTTCCTCAATGATTAAAGACGTCTATAACTTTAAGGGAATATAAAATTTCATATGGCTATGGTGATAATTTTGTATTAACGCACTGCGCTATACTTGGCCTTATGCATCACTTATCTCAATGTTATTAAACTAGTTAACTTGAAAAAAATAATAAATTATCACTTAATTAATGAGTTACTAAATAATAATTAGAAATACTACTTTGCCCAAACGACACTATCATTTACAAAAATGGACAATAGACATTCATCACCAGAGGGTTATACTAGTCAGACCATTTCTAAAACCATGGAGAACAAAGATGGTTACTGCTGGCGAAAAACCCGGAACAGGCTTCTATTTTTGTGTTCAATGCGGACACCGCACCTACTTAGAAATTGGTACTGATCGTTTACCACCGTGTACCAAATGCCAAGGCAATCAATTTAACAATAAGAATGCCTAAGCAAAACAACTCAAACAGTTACCCTCTGTTTTGAATGAAAGCCCTATTACTCGATAGGGCTTTTTGCTGTGGTATCCAAATCTCATACATAGAAATAAAAGATTATTATGAGAAAACAGTTTTATGTTGGGAGGAATCTTAGTTTAAAGCAAAAAATTATAATAAATTCAAAAAATTATTTGAACTCTTAGTATAAAAGGTATAGGTTGTCTGTTTTAAAAATTAGCTAACCACTTAAAATTAAGGTTAGATATTTCCGGGGGGGAAACAATGAAAAAATTTACAGCTTTAATATTAGGCAGTGCAATCCTATTTACTTCAGGTTGTGCCACGATGTTTAATGGTTCAACACAAACTGTGAATATCCGTAGTAACGATGAATTGGCTAAGCTATATGTCAATGAAGAATATATGGGTCAGCGTAATACTGTCTATACCTTCAAAAAGAAAGAAAATTATGTAATTAAAGCAGAGAAGCAAGGCTGCCAAACCAACATCGTTATTCCACAAAAAACTTTTGATCCAACAACTTTATTAGGTGTTTTCTTGGATTGGGGAATTATCTCTATTCTCGTTGTGGATGGTGCTGCTACTGGTGCATGGCAAAAGTTCAGCCAGACAAGTTTTGTAGTGGATCCTAATTGTTAAATAGTTTACTTCGATTTAAAAAATATCCCATTAAATAATGGGATATTTTTTTATAAATTTTATTTTTTAAAATATTATTGTTTGAAAATTGATCAATAAAACCCCATATAAAAGCCTAGATTCACAGTGTTTAGGGCGGCTTAATTGAAACATTATCTTGATCTTAATCACGACTCAGGTGTTGCCAATTACGAGATTGGTAACGAGTTTATTCGCGTTCAATTCAAGAAAACCTCGAAAGTTTACACTTATAGCTATAGCAGTGCCGGTTATCAGCATGTCGAAAACATGAAACAGCTCGCTCAATATGGCGATGGACTAAATGCCTATATCAATCATCATACCCGACAGCTCTTTGTACGATAAAACTGGTCTGCTTCTTGCTTCAGTGAAAGTCCTAGAAGGCAAATATTTTCTAAAGAGTAAATACCTGCCTAGAAATAGTGCAAGTGCATATATTAAAAAGAGGGCTATCAACTATGGATATTCAACAGCACGCACCAGAGTCAGGAAAATTAGATAAAAAAGCCCATTTCTATTCCGCATGGCCGCTCATCTTGATTCTTTTCGGGGGCGCGATTGGCTCGTTTTACGCTGTGATCGCTTACCTGCTTAACCTGAAAATTTATAGTTCTGAGCTAACCAGGCTCAACAAGGTCTTAGCCAATCTTCTGTGCGGGATGTCCGCGATTAGTGCCTGGTGGTTTAGTGCGCAATGGATTCAGGGAACATTCTTTCAATAAAACAGCAATCCTGTCCTGAATATAAATTGCAATAAAGTCTCATTTTGGCGAATAAAAAAGCATAAAAAATTGGAAATGGAATTTATTTCTCTATATGTGGGTTAATAATGAAATAAATTTTCAGATTTAATGCAAATTAAAAAAACATAGGAAATTAATCCCGTCCATCTTTGCCTAATATAGCTTTCAAGGGTGTGATGGGATCGGAAAGAGTAGCATGCTGTGAGCGGCGCAAAACGCGAGTGCAGTACGAACCTAAAAGGTCTCGATTCGGCTTAGGACGCTATAGACCAAAAGTTTATAGGCTATAAGATCAGGTCTTACAAAGAATGATAGTTGAAGTAAACCATTGCGAGTTTTCCCAACACCCTAAAAAATTCTCCAGCAATATACGTAGAATTAAAAATTAAAATAAATATAAATCATGAATTTAATAAAAATATCCAGCTAAGCAAGATACAAATAAGCTCTTCATTTCTCAACACGATCTGTTATTTTAAAAACATCAGCTGCCCCCTAGGGGAATCCTCATGAATCTCGATATCTGGTGTCGTTTTTTACTGTTTTGCACACTCATCAATTATATCATTCTCATGATCTGGTTCATGGTCTTTGTCTTTGCCCGAAACTGGATGAAGCAGGTGCATGGAAAATGGTTTCGGCTGTCAGACACCAGTTTTGATGTGATTCATTATTCGGGTATGGCGGTGTATAAAATTGGCATTCTGCTGTTTAACCTGACACCGTTAATTGCAATCTATCTGATGAATCAAGGCTAAGTGCGGTGTTGTGATTAAATCTTCGAGTGATAAAAATAAGATCGAATTAGTATCATTTTATCGCTACTTGATAGCGTGGCAGGATCAATAAGAATGAAAAAAGATTTCAAAGGAGTTGAAGGATGAATCAATTCAAACCGGCCCTGATTTTAGGTGCCTTGATTTGCTTAGGGATGATTATTGCCGGATGGATTCTGGGTAATAGCGCGCTGAAAATTAAACAATATGAACGTATAGTTTCCGTCAAAGGCTTGTCGGAACGCGAAGTCAAAGCCGATGTGGCGGTATGGCCAATCCGCTTTAATGCCGGCAGTCAGGATTTGGCCGAATTGTACGACACCATGCAAACCAATACCCAAGAAATTCAGACCTTCTTAAAAAATGAAGGATTTAGCACGGAAGAAATTACCAGTGCTTCACCAAGTATCACCGATAAATACGCGCAGCAATATGGCGGGGATGCCAATGTTGCATTGCGTTACACTGCTAGTCAGACCATTACAGTCTATACCCATAAAATAGATGCAGTACGCGCGGCACAAAGTCGCCTGGTGGCCTTGGGCAGAAAAGGCATTGCCTTTGCCGGAGATGATTCCGGACAAAGAACGGAATATTTATTTACTAAGCTGAATGACATCAAGCCTGCGATGATTGAACAGGCCACCGAAAATGCGCGCAGTGTAGCGGAAAAATTTGCTGCAGATTCAAAAAGCAGTCTGGGCAAAATCAAGTCCGCCAATCAGGGGCTGTTTAGTATTGAAGATCGCGACAGCAATACGCCGTATTTGAAAAAAGTACGCGTGGTCTCGACGGTCGATTATTATCTGGCAGATTAAGCTGAGCTGGTCAAGCACGGTAATTGACAGCCTAGAAGCCGCTTGTTATTTTGCGCGCATTATTCCAGATGCTGTACCCTTAAAATGCCCATCAACAATGACTTTGTCTATTGTCCACCGCAAGAACCGCTGCATATCGTTTATGAAGATGATGATCTGGTGGTGATTGAAAAGCCGGCCGGATTATTGTCGGTTCCGGGGCGTTTACCTGAACATCACGACAGTGCCTATTTGCGGGTACTGGACCAGTATCCGCAGGCCAAAATTACCCATCGTCTGGATATGGCCACCTCCGGTATTTTGATGTTTGCCAAACACCGCGATGCAGAAGTGGCGGTGAGTAAAATGTTTCAGGCACGCACGGTACATAAAAATTATGTTGCACTGGTACAAGGCAAACTTGAAGGTGAGGGCAGCGTTGATGTGCCTTTGATTACCGACTGGGAAAACCGTCCGCGTCAGATGGTGCATTTTGAACTGGGCAAGGCCGCCAAAACCCTGTATCAGGCCTTAGAATATCTACCCCAGCAAGACATTAGCCGGGTACTACTGACACCAATTACTGGCCGTTCCCATCAGCTACGCGTGCATATGCTGCATATCGGTCATCCCATTACTGGCGATAAAATTTATCATCCTGAACCCCAGCGCAGTCCTTTAAATCGTATGGCCTTGCATGCCAGTTATTTGGCTTTTACCCAGCCTTTGAGTGGTGTCCCGGTCGAAATAAAGGCAGACATACCATTCTAATTTGATTCTGCTTAATAGTTAGATTCAACCGGACACATGCTTTTTAATCTCATAAATATGATCAGGATCAAGCTCTTAAACTGGGCAATCCGAATAAAAAAGTGTGAGAATTTATTTCGATAACAGCGTGGAAATGAGTGGCTTTATAAGCATGTTCAAATGAAATTTTCTACTGATCCATTGCCTGATCGGCTGTAACTGCAGAATATAAATTTTAATGTTCGGTTTATCTCTTGATGATGAGCCTAGAGAATTTTTATTCTTTTATCTCCCACTATAGGCCTGATGCCTTTATTTTTCTAATTTTCCTTTCATTATTTTTAAACTTTCAAATTATATCCTTTGATATAAAAAATATCGTAAGTTGTTTCAGAATGGATTTGGTTTAAGCTGGAAATCAGCCCGCCATGTATGACTTACACATAAAAATTTTGTAGAAAAATAAAATGAATGAATGACTTAGTGGTGATCAATGGCTTTGCTTATCTGGCTGAAGTGATGCAAAATCAATCATGACTTTATAATAAATTTTTAATTTGATGGTTTAGGGCGCTGCCCGGGGTTAAAGGAAAGAACGATGCTCAGTATGGCTCTCTTCGTTCTCGCGAGTATTTCAATATGTGCATTGCTATGGAGCTTGAAGGTACAGGCTTCATTACGCAGCAATATTCAGTTTTTACAGGAAAATCTGGATCATTCCCGCAGCAAATTGGCAGATTATGAAACTCAAGTCGATGAATTGAATTATGAAATCACCCAACTGCGGGTACAGAATGGCAGTTTAAACATTGCGCTGAATAAATATAAAAAATATCAGGATATCTGGGATATCGAGCAATATATTATTAACCGGACTTTGCAGGCCGAAAACTTTGTTGAAGCGACCAAGCTGGATGCTTCGATCATGATCGATGATCTCAAAGCCTATATCGCAAGAGTAAAAGATTATCTTGCCCAGTTTCAGGCGCAGGCCGTGGCCGAGGTTGAGCAGGAGGCCCGACAAAGTTTGCACGGTTATTATGAACAGGCCAAACAACAGCATCGCTTGCAAGAGGTATTGAGTGCTTTAGAGCATAAAATACAGGCCCAGCGCTTCGGCTTGCAGCTTCCCGCAACACAGGTTTTAGAGCAGCTGATTGAGGGTTATAGCGAAACGGATGCGGTTCGGTATTTACGCAATGTCCGTGACAGAATTCAGCAGGCCATAGAAACACAGCAGGTGGCGAGCTGTAATTATGTCGACGACAATCGCCGTCGAAGTACTATTGAAATCCTGAGTCTGGCTTTCAACTGTAAGGCAGATTTATATCTCTCTCAATTAAGCACAGAAAATCTGGGCGAGATATTGCAAGCCTTAAAGGATGATTATGTCTTGCTGAATTATACCGAGCAGGCACTGAGTCAGGCGATGATTCAAGAATCCTATCTCAATCTGCGTTTAGAGGAGCTCAAGTTTGCTGCACTGGTTTTGCAATTGAAACAAGATCATCTGCATCCATACATCGCTTAGATCATGACACTCATAGGGCTAGAAGATTTTTACCAGAGTATTCTGAATGCCATAAGTTGGTTTAAATCCTGATATTTTTCAGGATTTTTGACCTTTAGGTATCTTGAATATATTGATCCCCTTACTTATTTTTATATTTATAAAAATCATATGTTTATTTATGGTTAAAAGATAATATTTTTTGTCTGTATCTCGATAATGGTACAAAAATCAGCTAATCTTAAATGCAGAATAAAACAGCATCATAATAAGGATACTTCTATGTCACGTGATTACAATCAATTCCCTGACGATGAAAATGGCAATGTACTGTGGCAAATGCATCAGGATGGCGACGACTTGCAAGAAGCGCACGAAATTGAATTTTCGATTGCCTTTGCGGATGAAGCGCAGGCAGATCGTTGTGCCTTGCATCTATTAAAAGAAGAGCAAAAAATCAGCCTGTTTCAGGACGAAGAAAGCGATACCCTGGAATGGATTATCACGATTTATGTGTATATGGAGCCTGCCTACGAAGATATCGTGGATCTGGAACAATGGTTCAGCAAAATCGCTGCACAATTTCAGGGCGAATATGATGGCTGGGGTTGCATGGCCTATGTCTATGATGATGAGCTGGATGACGAAGAGAGCAGCCTGCGTAGTAGCTGAGCATGCTTGTATTTAAAGCATTTAAAATAAGAGACCCGGTGCTGCCGGGTTTTTTTTATTACTCTTTAATTGCTATACGAAGGTTTGAGCTTGAGTATAGATACATACTCATTATATATAGCCAGCTCAAAACTGGATAAAATAACTGAGTACTTAACTCAGGCTGATGATGCTGAGGATTTAGTTACAACAAATGCAGGGAATATCCCGCAATAAAAAATAATAAGAACAAAGGACAAGAAAAAATGAGTTACACCTTAAAAATGCATCGTGTGTTCAGCGCACCACCGGAGCGGGTGTATCGTGCCTTTGTGCATCCGGATGCACTGGCCAAATGGCTGGCACCACATGGCTTTATTGCCAAAGTAGAACATGCGGAAGTTAAACCCGGCGGCAGCTATAAAACCACCTTTACCAATTTTTCTACCGGGACCCAGCATCATTTTCATGGTGTTTATCATGAGGTCATTCCCAATCAGTTGCTGCGCTATACCGATCAGTTTTCTACCCCCGAATTGCAGGGTGAAATAGAGGTCACGATCATCTTTGAAAAAGTGTCAATCGGTACCGGTTTACACATTATTCAGGTGGGTTATCCGGATGTGGTGCCGCCAGCGGTATGTCATTTGAGTTGGCAGGAATCACTGCAACTCCTGTCTTTGCTGGTTAATCCGCAGATTTCAGACAATTAATTCCTTGGATCTCCTGTGTTGGTTTCATCCCAATGTCCTCTCCATCAGCGCGCCTGACAAAAATGCTATACTGTGAGCTTATTTGTTTCATTTATTTTATTTTTCTCTTTTTTTCGAGGTTTTTATGGGTCTGCCAAAATGTCCAAAATGTCAATCTGAATATACCTATACAGATGGCGATCTACTGATCTGTCCTGAATGTGCACATGAGTGGAAAGAAGGTGAAGTCACTGAAGAACAAGTGATCATCAAGGATGCCAACGGCAATGTGCTGGCGGACGGTGATAGCGTCACGGTGATTAAAGACCTGAAAATCAAAGGTTCATCTTCAGTGGTGAAAGTGGGCACTAAAGTCAAAAGTATCCGTTTGTTGCCTGATGCTGCCGATGGGCATGATATCGATTGTAAAATCGAGGGGATCGGCCCGATGAAATTGAAATCCGAATATGTCAAGAAAGCTTAAATTTAGCCTTAGACTAAAATTCTGACGAGAGAATAATACGGTTGATTAATCGTATTATTCTCATTATTGCTGAAATTCGGGGCTGATCATTTTCCTGTCGCCTGATCCTCACATTTCGATTTGAGATCCCTTTAATGCCGCACCTGTATCTGGAATATTCTGACAATCTGCAACATATCGAGATCAAACCCTTATTGGTCGCGATTCATCAGGCACTTTTTAACGCCGGCCATGTCACCGATCCCAATGATTTAAAAAGTCGTGCGATTATGCAGCAGGATTATGTGATTGGACTGAATGTTGTTACAGATCAGGCCTATGTGCATGCTAAAGTTTCACTGTTGAGCGGGCGCAGTGTCGAAGTTCGTCAGGCAATTTCCGAATTGGTGCTCGACGTCATGCAGCAATATATTGCGGCCCAGCCAGACTTAAAAATACAGCTTTGTGTCGAAATCATTGAAATGCCAAAGCAGACCTATAGTAAAGCCATTATCTGAATGATGGCTTTTATCTGTTGATATGGCATGGATCAAATGCCTTAAAACTTTATTAATGCCATACGAAATTTATAAACAGATCGACTTGGTCTGTAACAGCCCGCTATCTTATTCAGATCTAAAATTATTTCTATTTTTAAATGACGCTTTATGTCATTTACAGGCATGCAATAAAAGTTCTAAAGTAACTTTTAATCGCTGCTGATTTTTGAATCATCCAATCTAGAAACAGCATATTCATCCTGATTAAAATAAAAATAATTTAAAAAATAATCTTCAGGTGAGCTGTATCCAATCCGGCAGTGGGAAGAGCAAAGCGAGAATAACGCTTTAGCATAGGCATAATAATAAGAACAAAAAGATCAGAAATCCGGTGAGTTGATTGAATCCCAGATTTCAGGTCTGACTTGTCCGGTTGAAGGAAATTTTATGCAGGTTTTTGGGGATGAAAAATTGGCTCAGGAAGTCATGGCATTTCTTCAGGAGTGGGATAATGCCGTAGCCAGACTTGAAATTCAGGATATTGTTCAATTATGCCGACCCGATATCCGTCTGGTCGATGTCAGTATGGAAGTGAAAGGTGTAGAAGCCTATCAGGCACTCTGGCAGCAATATCGGGCATTTATACCGGAAGGCATACGCATCGAACGCCAAGACCTTAATATTCATGTCACTTCTGATCTGGCTGTAGTCGATGGTTATGTCCGGGTGAATTATGCGGTGATTGAACCGATTTTCCAGTTGGGCTGGTGTCGGGTCAGCATGTGCCTGAGCAAGCAGCAGGGCAAATGGCAATTGCTGCATCAACATACTTCAGTTCCTGTGCAACTCGAAACCCGGAAAATGCGCCGGATCAAAAGCGTGAGTTAATCTATTTACCTGAAAAGATTTAAGTGAAATATCTTTGCAAATGATTACAGGAATACCTTTGTAACAAAAATATAGAAAGTCCTAAATTATGTTGAAGGAATAATATTTTAGGACTTTTCAGGTGGATAACAACAAGAACAGTCAAGTAAAACCAAGACAGGTCAACCTGCAACAACAGACTGAAGTATTGATGCCAGATCAGTCCGAGCGGCAGCGCACCCAACATGCACTCAGAATGATGGCAGGCTTTGTAATTGCTGCTGTAGTCATGACGGCGTTGTATTTTGGCCGGGATATTTTTATTCCGCTGGCTTTGGCCATTCTGCTGGCATTTTTACTTTCTCCTCTGGTTTCCCGTTTAAAGCGCTGGGGCTGTCCCCAATGGGCGGCGATTGGCCTGGTCATGTGCTTGACCTTGTCATTTCTGGGCGGCACAGCGACTTATCTGGGGGTGCAGCTTGGCAAGCTGAGTCAGGAACTGCCGCAATATCAGGACACCATCCAGCAAAAACTGAAAATGCTCGAAAATTATCGTCAGGGACCGAGTATGTGGGACGGTGCGATCCAGACCTTTGACACGGTAGAAAATTCGATAGACACCCAAGAACAGGAAACAGAAGACCCGAATGTGCAGAATGTCAAAGTCGTGGGCCTAGAGCCAACGAGTGAAGAGGCTGCGCTGGACTGGTTGAATAAAATCCTGAATCCGTTGGCGATTATCGGGATTGTGTTCCTGTTTATGGTATTGATTTTATTCAATGGTAAAGACCTGCATGACCGCTTTCTGAAACTCTTGGGTGGTAATCTGAATATCGGCACCGATGCGCTGGATGATGCCGGCAAGAGTATCGGAACCTATTTGCGCATGCAGCTGCTGGTCAATGTCACTTATGGCATTCCCATGGCGATTGGTCTGTTATTGATTGGCGTACCGGCAGCGATCATGTGGGGGCTGGTCGCGGTGGTTATGCGTTTTGTACCCTATGTTGGTCCGATTGTTTCAGCTATTTTCCCGATTACACTGGCTTTCGCCGTTGATCCGGGCTGGGACATGGTGCTCTGGACTGTGGGCTTGATTCTGGTACTGGAACTCATCAGCAATAACGTGATTGAACCTTGGCTTTATGGGGAAAGTACCGGTCTGTCTACCTTAGCAATTATTCTGGCGGCCACGTTCTGGACCACTCTTTGGGGACCAGTAGGGTTGATCTTATCGACGCCTTTGACTGCCTGCCTGCTGGTTTTGTCCAACTACGTGCCGGCACTGGGTTTTGTTAAAACTTTGCTTGGCAGTACGCCAGTATTGTCACCCTCCGAACGCTTTTATCAACGACTGGTGGCTGATGAAGTCAATGATGCAATGCAGGTAGCCAATGATTACATCTGTGCGCAATTACCGAAAAAGCCCAGTGCAGAGGAGGTGGCCCGTCGTGTACAAATGTTCTATGGCGAAGTGGCCATTCCAGCCATTCGGATTTATTCTCAAGGACATGATACTGATGTTACTGCCGAGCACCGGTTGCGTCTTTATCAGGGCTTACAGTTCTTTAATCATGCGTTTCAAAAAGCCTATCCGAGTAAATTAAGTACCGAGCAGCCCGAAGTTTATTGTGTCGGTGCGCGTTGGGAAATTGATACCCAAATTTCTGCCATGGTGGCACACGCGCTGAATCTCAAAAATATTGCTGCCCGAAATGATTCGGATGTGCTGATTCAATCGAGTGAATCAGGAAAGGGTATTGTACTGCCAGCTTCGATCAAGATTTTATGTGTGTCGATTTTTCATCATGCGCCTGCGGCACAGATTCGGTTGCTGAAATATAGACTGGCGCAGCAATATCCTGAACTGAAAATTATTTTTGCGACTTGGAGCGTGATGCAGCTGGAGCTTCTGGATGAACTGCAACAACGTTTTGAGCTGGAGGCACTGATCAATAATGTCGATGATCTGATTCTGACTATCGAAACTTATACCTTGAATGAAGGCGAAAGCTGGTTTGAGAATCTGGAGATCAAGAATGAAAAAGAACGGCAGCAGGCTTTAAATGAGTTGGGTCTATTGGATCACCGTCATCAGATCCTTTATAAACAATATATTGAAGAAGCCCGTCAAGCCTTTGACGTTGATTACGCACAAATTTCCTGGCTGAATCAGCACGAAATGTATATTCCAGTCAATCCTTTTACCCAAGAACCTATTGCAACCCGGAAAATGTGCAAGGATTCAGTTTGCACCCATCTGCTTTATCAGAATGAGCCTTTGGTGATTGAAGACTTGCAACGTGACCCACGCTTTCCACATTTGTCAGAGTTAAGACAGCATCATATCCGTTTCTATGCCGGTGTGCCCTTAAAAGATAAAAATGGAATTGCGCTTGGGAGTCTATGTCTGCTGGATAAACAACCGAGACAGATGCAGGCCGAAGATATGATTCTGCTTAAGGCTTTGGCGCAGGATTTAATGGCGACCCTGAGTAATGAGCGCAAGAAAAAAGATAAACAGAAGCAGATTGAGCAGATGCAGCCAGCCACCTCGGCAAGCATTTTAAATAAGGACTAAATGATGAAACAAAAATGGATCTACAGCATCAAAATCATGAGTATCACATTTGGTCTAGCCAGTATCAGCTCATGGAGTCTGGCTGCTATTCAAGGACTGCATTTTTCACATAAAGACTGGGAAATCGCCTGTGATAATACCGGCACCTGCCGCGCTGCCGGTTATCAAGCGGATCAAGATATTAATCAGCCGGTTTCGTTGTTATTAGAGCGTGCTGCGGGTGCAAACAGTGTTATCAAAGCCCAAGTCCAGATTTTGCCCTTAACGATGGCCACACCCACTCGACAGCTTCAGCTGCAAATTATCAGAACACCTTATAGTGTGATTGATCTGAATCGGGAGGGAATAGGGCAACTCAATAGCATTCAAACACGTGCCTTGCTGAAAGCGGTGCAGGGAACGAGTCCAGTGATATTTAAAAATGCGCAATCACGCTGGAACCTGTCGACTGCCGGAGCCAGTGCTGTTTTGTTGAAGATGGATGAATTTCAGCGTCGGCTCTCTACGCCCTCAGCCTTGACTAGACCAGGAAAAAAATCCAATCGGGCGGTGCTCAAAGCCGCAACGATACCGAAAATTCAGATACCAAAATATCAGTCAGGCAAAGTCACTCAAGTGAAACTGAATACGGCAGCCAGTCAGCAGATGATTCGAAAACTGAAAGCCACCACCAACGAGGATCAATGTGATTTGCTGTTTAGCCAGCGTTTTCTCGATGATGATGTTATGACGATTTATCCCATTAATGCCCAGAATCAGCTGATTCAGATTCCATGCTGGCGCGGAGCTTATAATATGGGTAGTGGCTTCTGGCTGATGGATCAAAACAAGCAATTTAAACAGCTGGTAACGACTTCGGGAGAAACATTTAGCCAAGGCCAGATATTTTCCGGGCATAAAGTACGTGGTTTGGGTGATTGTCTGAGTCGGGACGAATGGGCCTGGAATGGCAAGAAATTTGTCAAAAGCTTCAGTAGTCTGACCGTGCAATGCAAAGGCTTTGCTGGCGGTGCCTGGGATTTGCCGACCTATGTAAGCAAAGTCATTTATCCGGCCAAATAGTCTTATTTAAAAAATAGCAGTGATTAAAAAGCCTGACTCATTCAGGCTTTTTAATTTTAAAACATGTGATCTTAAAAACGCTTTGGAATTCTCTGGCCATTTGGAACAGGAATTTCAGCATTTTTTAATACCCCAAATAACCAGGTTTCAGCATGCTGTACTGCGGTTTTCAACTGATCGCCCATAGCCAGACGTCCGGCAATGAAACTGGCCAATGAACAACCAGAGCCATGATATTCACCTGGCAGACGTGGACAGCGAGTTTCGTTGACCAGCTCACCTGCGATATACAGGCTGTTCTGAATGTAATCTGGCGTATCTTCATGCCCACCTTTGACTAAAACTGCCTGTGCACCCATTTCAAATAATTTTTGAGTGGCCAGTTTGAGGTCTTGCTCACCCGTCAGGGCGCGTAGTTCAACCGTGTTCGGCGTTAAGATAGTGGCTAATGGAATCAACTGGGTAAATGCTTTGACCAGCGTTTCTTGATTACCCAGCGAACCGCCACTATTCGCGACCAAAACCGGATCCAGCACATACAGATAATCTGGATGTGCAGCCAGAAACTCGGCCAGTGCTGCGATATTGTCTGTGGTGCCTAACATGCCAGATTTTACGCAACGAATGGGCAGGTCATTGACCACCGCATTGGCCTGTGCCAACAGCAATTCTCTGGAAGTGGCTTCGAAACCAAAAACCTGCTGTGAATTTTGAATAGTGAGGGCTGTGCAGGCAATTGCCGCATGTGCACCACTTTGACCAATGGCTTCAATATCTGCTTGAAGGCCGGCTCCACCTGAAGGGTCTAAACCGGAAAAGCAAAGTACGGTAGGGCGCAAAATGATGTCCTTCATTCACTAAAATTGCATTAGTATAGGCAATTTTGAATGAACTCTCGATATTAATTTATATCGGTACTAATGAGAGGGGATGGGCGGTGATTAAGAATATTTTAATTGATCTGGATGGGACATTAACCGATCCGAAAGTGGGGATTACGACGTCTGCACGCTATGGTCTGGAAAAGATCGGTCATCCGATTAGTGACGAGATCAATATCGACTGGATTATTGGTCCGCCCTTAAAAGCCTCGCTGGCCAAAATTTTAAATGTTGAAGCCGATCATGTTCTGGCGGAGCAGGCCTTGATGGGTTATCGGGAGCGCTTTGCAGTCAAGGGGCTCTATGAAAATCATGTTTTTGAGGGTGTAGCAGATACGCTGGCAGAACTGAAACGCCGTGGTTATCGCTTGTTTGTCGCCACAGCAAAACCGACAGTGTATGCCAAACAGATTCTGGAACATTTTGACCTGGCCCAGTATTTTACCGACGTTCATGGCAGTGAGCTGAATGGTGACCGAACCAATAAAGCCGAGCTGATTCAGTATATTTTAGCGCAGCAACAGTTACAGGCGGATCAATGCATGATGGTCGGTGACCGTGAGCATGACATTTTTGGTGCCCGTCAAAATGGTATTGAGACTATAGCGGTAAGTTATGGTTATGGCAGTCAGGAAGAGTTAGAAGTGGCACAACCTAAATATAAAATTGACCGCTTTAATCAGTTATTAGATTATTTTAAATAAACCCTAATTTTTGCTTATTTTATTTGAGCTGATTTTTAGAGAGGCGATGTCTATAAGCTGGTTCATCTATAGAGATCAATTCTCTTATTAGATGGTTATCTCAATAAAAATCCCGCAGCGTGCGGGATTTTTGCTCTTGGATGAACATTTAAAGCGTCAAAAACCAGGTCGATGCCAGCACCACCATAATGATGATCACCAGTAAAATGTTGATGATCGTCATTCGATGTTGGGGGGGAACTCTGGCTTTGGTCAGAGCATTTCCTGCATGGTCAAACAGGATGACATTTTGCACGCTACTTTCATAACCGAGTTCGAGTAACGCACGCTTTTCAACTTCGGTTAAACCGTCTTCAGGCAGATCCATAATTTGCAGCAGTGCTATAGAGCTAAATAGTTTCTTCATCATTGACGATGGTAACAGCCGTTTCAGCGTCACCGCGGCTGCATCAAAGTCGGCAATAATACTCCGCGGATGGGCATAGGGCACATCGGGTAGCAGGGTATGCGTAATCGTGCCATCTATATTCATCAGCTGCATTTTATCTTTATAGATTTGCACCCATACAGCATCTGGAAATTTCACTAATTGATCTTGCAGCATGGAGAAAGTCTGATTTTGCTGATATTTAGTCATTAAATAATCGATAAACAAATCCCGCATCAAGACGGGATTTGTAAGGTTCGATTATTTGGCAGGAGCACCATATTCATTGTTTTGTTTCTTGGTTTCAGTTGCCCACCACCAGATCAGTACCAGTATACCAATCACGGTAAGCGTCAGTAATTGCCACCAACCAGAGCGCCCTACATCATGCAAGCGACGCGCGCCAACGGCCAGACTTGGGACTAAAAGTGCCAGATTGAGCAGGCTATTCACCAGCGGTTTAGTGCCTAAAACTGTATCAATTACCTCAGCAATAATGCCTAAAATTACACAAAACAGCATAAAGAACCAAAATTCTTTACGGCGTGCGCGGCCGGAAAAGTTTGTATAGTTGGTCAGACATTTTACAAACCAGTCAATGCTGCTGTAATTTTCCTCGGCTTGATCCAGATTTGAATATTTGCCGAGCTGACTGGAAATTTTTTCTCCCAGATAAATAGAACTGCCTAAAGCTAAATAAACCTCAGATGCTTCCCCCGCGGTATTGACGATAAAATCGACCCGATCACCGCGTGAAGGTGGACGCTCACTACGCCAGTCTGCGCCATTAAAGCTATAGCGCTGATTATCATCCCCCGAGATAAAACCGGTATTGTGTTGAATAGAAAAATCAAGGATTGAACCTTTCATGCTTGTTCTCGTCTATTAAGCTAGATTATTTTTTTAAAGCGACGCAATTTCTTATCAGAATAACTTTAGCATAATCTAATTTTTAAAAATTCATAGGGGAATGGCGGAAATTTTCTTATGTTTTTAAAAGCCTTATCGCAATAGTGATTCAGTATTCAATCAACAAAAAATATGGCGTTGCATGCTTTGAAATGAAGAATATTAAACATTAATGGCGCTGACTTATCGCTGAACTTATTATAAGAAAATAAAGCTAAATCTATCTGATGAATATCAAATTGTTCTTTGGAGCTATGGTTTGATGTTATTAAATTTAATATAATGATAAACAAATACTTATAAATTTAAAATTTACAAAAAGTATATAATAATACTAATAAATATAACATTTTGTTCATACTTTTTATCTATTAGTAACAATTTTTTAAAATCAACAGGCGTACAATAAAAAGCTTCATATGGTGATGAAGGTGTCACATTCAATGTATCTCTCCCCATTATCGAAGGCCTTTTACCTTTGCTGTGCCTCTTTCATCTTAACCACGACCACTGTGCATGCTGAAGCTGCTTTCAGTTCAGAAAGCCCGTGGATGCTCGGTGACTGGAACGGGCAGCGTACAGCGCTCCAAAACCAAGGTTATGATTTCAGTTTTGGTTATACCGGTGAAATGGCAACCTTGATCGATGCGCAAAGATCTTCAAACCATAAAACTGAATATACGGACCAGTTTGTTTTTGGGGCACATCTGGATCTGGCAAAAATTGCAGGCTGGCAAGACACCGAAGCACAAATAACAGTGACCCAGCGTAACGGTCAGTCACTGTCTCAAAGCGCTGCTGCTTTAAATGGCCATCTGAGTTCAGTGCAAGAAGTCTGGGGCCGTGGTCAAACCTGGCGCCTGACTGATTTATGGATCAAGAAAAAATTCCTGGAACAAAAACTGGATGTGAAAGTCGGACGCTTTGGTGAGGGTGAAGACTTCAATAGTTTTGACTGTGATTTCCAGAATCTGGCCCTATGCGGTTCACAAGTCGGGAACTGGGTTGGCGATCAGTGGTACAACTGGCCGGTAAGCCAATGGGCTGCACGGGTCAAATATAACCTTAACCCTGAATTTTATGCCCAAGTCGGTGCTTATGAATACAACCCTGAGAATCTGGAACGTGGTAAAGGATTTAACCTGAGTACGGATGGTTCCAAAGGGGCAATGCTTCCTGCAGAAGTGGTTTGGGCGCCTAAACTGGGTGAACAGAAACTACCGGGTGAATACCGTGCCGGTTATTACTACAGTACAGCAGAGGCTGAAGTCATTTCCAATCCAGATCAAACCGATCATCACCATGGGGGCTGGATCGTTGCCAAGCAACAATTGACTGCACATGACGGAGATGCTTCGCGTGGTTTGACCGGCTTTGTGAATGTGACAGTGCATGACTCCAAAACCAATACCGTCAGCGATATGCAAAATATCGGGCTGGTTTATAAAGGCGCGATGGATTCACGTCCTCAAGATGAAATCGCATTTGGTATTGCACGGATCAACATGAATGACGATGTCAGTGCTGACCGTCATCAAGAAATCGATGCAGAAATTTATTATGGCTTACATGCCACCAACTGGCTCACTATTCGCCCGAATGTGCAATATGTGCGTCACGTCGGTGCGGACAAAGACGGTGAAAATGTCTGGGTGGGCGGAATCAAGTTTAATACGTCATTTTAAAACATAGTTTTTAGTTGCAAATACACTATTGAATCTCTAGGTGCTTTGTTGCAGTAATAGGCAATGCCTGCTTAAGACATTGATGTATTTATAACTCAGAATTTAACAATAAGGGTGCTCATGCCTGTCATGTGCATGGACTTTCAAAAAAACTTTTATAGGTGTTCAATATGAATACTTCATCATCAGGTTCAGTACTGAAAACGATTTTAGCGGTCATTGCCGCTGTTTTCGGTATAGGACTGCTGATTGGAGGGATTTATCTTGCAGTGCTGGGTGGGTCTTGGTACTACATCATTGCAGGTATTCTCTTTATTGCGACCGCAGTTCTCTTGTATAAACGAAAAAGTGCTGCACTCCTTGTTTATGCCATATTCGTTTTGGCGACAGTGGTGTGGGGGCTGTGGGAAGTCGGTTCAGATTTCTTTGCACTTGCGCCGCGTTTAGATATTTTAGGGCTGTTTGGTCTGGCCCTGCTGATTCCGGCTGCCACACGTGGCTTTGATCATGCTAAAACCGCGAAAATTGTCTTGGGTGGTTCACTGGCCATTACCATCGCTGTCATGATTTATGCTGTATTTAATGACCCGCAAGAAATTCGCGGTGAATTAAAATCGCAGCAGCCTGCAGCCCACCAGCCAATCCCTGGTGTGGCAGATGAAGACTGGCCTGCTTATGGCCGTACCCAGTCCGGGTTACGGTATTCACCCTTAAAGCAGATTAATACTGAAAATGTCAAAGATTTACAGGTAGCTTGGGAATATCACACGGGCGAATTCAAGACTGAAAATGACTCGGGTGAAACCACCAATCAGGTTACTCCAATCAAGGTGGGTGACAACATGTACATCTGTACCACTCACCAGAAATTGACTGCACTTGATCCGGCAACCGGTAAGGCGAAATGGACCTATGATCCAAAGCTGAAAGCTGATCATACCTATCAGCATTTAACCTGTCGTGGTGTGTCTTATTATGATGTCAACAATACGGCTGGTTTTGAAAGCAGTCTCGCTGCGAAGAAAACCACATCGGCTGAATGTCCACAAAAAGTCATTTTACCGGTCAATGATGGGCGTTTAGTGGCGGTCAATGCGACCACCGGTAAAGTCTGTTCTGATTTTGGTAAAAATGGCGAAGTCGATCTGCAAAAAGATATGCCATTCCCATATCCAGGCGGTTATATTCCAACCTCACCGCCTGTAGTAACCGGCACGACGATCATTATTGCGGGTTCAACCACAGACAACTATTCAACTGAAGAACCGTCAGGTGTGATCCGTGGTTACGATGTGAACACTGGTGAACTGCTTTGGGTATTTGACACAGGCGCTGAAGATCCGAATTTGATTCCTGCACCGGGTCAAAAATTTGTACACAACTCTCCAAATGCCTGGGCACCTTTGGCCTATGATGCAGAGCTAGATATCGTCTACGTACCAACGGGTGTCGGTACACCGGATATTTACGGTGGTCATCGTACTGAACTGGACGAGCGTTATGCCAACTCGATGCTGGCCTTGAATGCGACGACCGGCAAACTGGTATGGAACTTCCAGACTACCCATCACGATTTGTGGGATATGGACGTACCTTCACAGCCAACATTGACCGAGATTAAAGACAAAAACGGCAATATGGTTCCAGCCATTTATGTCTTGACCAAAACGGGTAATGCTTTTGTGCTAGACCGCCGTAATGGTAAAGCGATTGTGCCAATTACCGAGAAACCGGTACCACAATCTGTGAAACGCGGACCTCAGACCAAAGGCGAGTTCTATTCTAAAACTCAACCTTTCTCTGACTTTAATCTGGCGCCACAAGATAAATTGACCGATAAACAGATGTGGGGTGCGACCATGTTTGACCAGTTGGTCTGCCGTGTTGCGTTCCACAAACTGAATTACGATGGCATTTATACCCCACCTTCTGAAAATGGCACGCTGGTCTTCCCGGGTAACCTAGGTGTGTTTGAATGGGGTGGTATGTCAGTGAATCCGGACCGTCAAATTGCATTAACCAACCCGATTGGCCTGCCATTTGTATCAAAACTAATTCCTCAAGATCCGAACCGTCCTAAGACGGCTAAAGGTGCAGGTACAGAAGCAGGTGTTCAACCGATGTATGGTGTGCCTTATGGCGTTGAAATCAGTGCGTTCCTGTCTCCATTTGGACTGCCGTGTAAACAGCCATCATGGGGCTTTGTTGCAGGTGTGGATCTAAATACTCATGAAGTGGCATGGAAACGCCGCATCGGTACTATTCGTGACAGTATGCCGGGCATTCCATTGCCACCATTCAAAATGGGTGTGCCGATGCTGGGTGGCCCTATTTCAACTGCGGGCAACGTGATGTTTGTGGGTGGAACTCAAGATAACTACATCCGTGCCATTAACGTGAACAACGGTGATGAGTTGTGGAAAGGCCGTCTACCTGCAGGTGGCCAGGCTACACCAATGACCTATGAAGCCAATGGAAAGCAGTATGTGGTCATTATGGCGGGTGGTCATGGTTCCTTTGGGACTAAAATGGGTGACTCTCTGGTGGCTTATGCCTTGCCAGACAATAAATAGTTGAATCTCTAATTAAGTATGAAGAAGCCTGATTCGTCAGGCTTTTTTATACGCTATTGTTGAATGCCTACATCGAGTTTTAAGGACACAGAGAAATGATGTTGATTTGTTGCTGAAAGCTCAATTTCATTCAGATCGCATTAAAATAATATGCTTTGTATATGGCTGATTTTAAGCGAAATTCAGATAAAGGATTAATTAAGTCTAAATTTATCGAACACAGAATTTTTAAGCTCAAAATATTCCTATTCATTGAGCGAACTATATGTCATCGAATCAGCGCATTTATTGGATATCGATGCTTAAAACAAAATGAATTGAATCATGAGATGTACGCCATCTCGATAAGGTATTTGCCGCATTAAACCACTTTCAAATAAGGCCTGTCATTTATGTATCAAAGCCCGAAATTTCCATTCGTGAGATCGACCTTGTCCTGCCTGATTGCTTGCGTAGGTCAGCATATTTATGCAGAAAATGATACACAAGAAGTCCAAAGGTTAGACACGATTGTCATTCAAGCGACCCGTACAGATCGGGAGCGATTGACCACACCGGCGTCAGTGTATTATCTGAATCAAGAACAAGATAACAGCATGAATGTGAATCTTTCGGAAACATTAAAAGGCGTTCCGGGATTACAGTTAAACAATCGTGAAAACTATGCCCAAGACCTACAAATTTCGATGCGAGGCTTTGGGGCACGTTCCAGTTTTGGTGTGCGTGGTGTGCGTTTATATGTAGATGGAATCCCTGCAACAATGCCGGATGGACAGGGGCAAACCTCGAATATTGACTTGAATAGTCTGGACCATATTGAAGTATTGGGTGGTGGATTTTCATCACTGTATGGCAACTCTTCCGGAGGAACGATTTTAACCACCACAAGGGAAGGGCAAGGCGCTGACTCAATTGAACTGGGGCATTCTGCAGGGAGCCAGAACAAAGGGCAGACCAAGCTGGTTTTGCAAGGCGGTTCAGAGAATGCTTCAGAGCCAAGCTATGTCATTAGCTCCTCTTATTTTGATACCAATGGTTACCGTGACCACAGCAGTGCACATAAAGTTCTGCATAATGCCAAGCTGACTTGGGATCTGGAAGATGGTTCTAAAATCAACTGGATGAATAACTACGTTAAAATTGCAGCGGATGATCCGGGCGGTTTAACCCGAGAACAGTGGAAGGTCAATCCCCGACAGGTCGCGACCAACGTCCTTCTTTATAATGCACGTAAAGACATTGAACAGCTGCAAACAGGTTTGACCTGGAATAAACCGATCAATGATCAGCATGAACTGTATGGTATGGCCTACTGGGGACAGCGCGCAGTCACGCAATATCAGTCGATTCCTCGTACAGCACAAGGTGGAGTTAATCATGCGGGTGGCGTGATTGATTTTGACCGTAATTTTTATGGGACAGATTTACGCTGGACGGGTAAAGATATTCTGCCCAATACCAAACTGATTGCAGGTGTCGCCGTAGATGCCATGACCGAAGACCGTAAAGGCTATCAAAACTTTTTAGGTGATCGCTTGGGGGTTAAAGGTGAACTGCGTCGAGATGAAGATAATACCCTGTGGAATTTAGATCCGTATTTGCAAGCTTCTTATCACTTTGCTCCCGATTGGACTTTAGATGCAGGGCTACGTTATAGCAATGTGCATTTCAAAACCAAAGATTACTATATCGTTGATGCTGATGAGGAAGACGATAGAAATGGTAATAACTCAGGTAAAACTACTTATGAGAAATTACTACCTTCACTGGCTCTAAGTTGGCAAATTCTACCTGAACTTATGGCCTATACCAGCTATGCCCAAGGCTTTGAAACTCCAACTTTTACGGAAATGGCTTATCCAGCGGATGGTAGTAGCCGCACATTTAATTTAAAAGCAGCAGAAAGTGAAACCTATGAGATGGGGTTGAAGTCTGCAAATATATTAGGTGATTTTACTGTTGCAGTTTTTCAGACCCAAACTAAAAATGACATTGTCTCGGCAGGAAGTGAGGGAGGACGTGCGACTTTCCGTAATGCCGATAAAACTTTAAGAGAAGGTGTTGAACTCTCCTGGAATAAAAACCTATGGCGTGACCTAATTGCACAGGCCAGCTATAGCTATATAGATGCAACTTTTGATGCAGATATTCCTGAAATTTTAAATCAGAATGGCAGTATTGCAGTGTCGAGAGTTGAATCAGGAAACTATATTCCGGGGATTGCCAAAAATCAGGCATTTTTAAGTTTAGGCTGGAAACCTGAAAATGGTTTGAGTGCGGGTTTAGACGTGCGTTACTCAGATCGTATTTATGTCAATGATACCAATACTGAATATGCGCCAAGCTACACAGTCGCTGGTGCCAATGTAGGTTATCACTGGAAAATGCAAGATTGGGCGGTGAATACTTTTGCGCGTGTCGATAACCTGTTTGATAAAGATTATTCTGGTTCGGTGATTGTTAATGAAAGTAGTAGACCAGAAGGACGTTATTATGAGCCGGCAGAAGGGCGGAACTGGAGTGCTGGTCTGAGTGTGACAAAAGAATTTTAATTGAAATGATTTAGGGCTGTTAAATTCTCAAAAAACAAAATCCCGCTTCTTGAGCGGGATTTTTTAATATTTAAGCTTTGAAAAGTTGATCAGCGGATTTGAGATAAAACTAGATTGTCTGCTGATTCACCCGTTTTGATAATTCTTCAGCACTTTCGACCCGTTCAGAATATCGATCTGTGAGATCAGCAGACTGACCGCGAGTGAGGAGGGTGAACTCGTAAAGTTCCTCTATCAGAAGTTGTTTTAGATATTTTTTCTGCTCCGCAGCGCGCAGCTTTTAGCAAAGAAGACGGGGGAAATGATTATTGATGAAGCAGGAAAGCGGTTGAAATAAATTTCAGAATTTAAGCAGATCAATCAGATCATAAAAAAGCCACCGCAGGGGTGGCTTTTTATTTAAAGTTAAAATGACAGATGTCGTGTCATTTTAAGCTAAACCTTACCAGCTTAACGCACCGCCAGTTTGGTAATCTGTTACGCGCGTCTCGAAGAAATTCTTCTCTTTACGCAAGTCCATCATTTCTGACATCCACTGGAACGGGTTGTTCACGCCAGCAAACTGTTCAGGCAAGCCTAATTGCGCCAGACGACGGTTAGCAATGAACTTTAGGTATTCTTCCATCATGCCAGCATTCATACCGAGTACACCGCGTGGCATTGTGTCACGTGCATATTCGATTTCCAGCATCGTACCTTCAAGAATCATCTGAATGATTTCTTCCTGGAATTCAGTCGTCCATAAACCCGGGTTTTCGATCTTGATCTGGTTGATCATATCGATACCAAAGTTTAGGTGCATCGACTCATCACGCAGGATGTACTGGAATTGCTCGGCCACACCATTCATCTTGTTACGACGGCCCATCGACAGGATCTGGCTGAAACCGCAGTAGAAGAAGATACCTTCAAGTACACAATAGAATGCGATCAGGTTGCGAAGCAGAATCTGGTCGTTTTCAGGTGTACCGGTTTTGAAAGTAGGATCACTTAAAGACTGAGTATATTTCAGGCCCCACGCTGCTTTACGTGCCACTGACGGTACTTCGCGGTACATGTTGAAGACTTCGCCTTCATCCATACCTAAAGATTCGATACAGTACTGGTAAGCGTGTGTGTGAATCGCTTCTTCAAACGCCTGACGCAAGATGTACTGACGGCATTCAGGGTTGGTAATATGACGGTAAATCGCCAGTACCAGATTGTTTGCAACCAGTGAATCCGCAGTCGAGAAGAAACCAAGTGAACGCATCACAATGGTACGTTCATCTTCAGTCAAGCCATTTTCAGACTTCCACAACGCGATGTCGTGGTTCATGTTCACTTCTTGTGGCATCCAGTGGTTTGCACATCCGTCCAGATACTTCTGCCAAGCCCATTCGTATTTGAATGGAACAAGCTGGTTCAAGTCTGCACGACAGTTGATCATCGCCTTGTCGTCAACCTGAACACGTTGTGCGCCCATTTCAAGTTCTTCAAGGCCTGGAGCAACATCAAGCTGATCTAGGGAAGCAGATGCTCTTGCCAGCGAATCGGTTGGATTTGATCCTCGGTTTTGAGTGGCTCTAAGGGGTTGTGCAGCTGCCACATCCGGCGATGCGTTGCCTGCATCAGATACCATCTGTGAATTAGTCGCTTTTTGCGGCTCGACGGGCGCAGGCTGCTGTTCAGGTGCAGCCGGTTTTTGCGAATCATCTTCGAAATCGTCCCAACTTAGGATAGACATGGGATTCTCCTTAAGTATAAAAAGGTGAACCCCATTTGAAATAGAGACAAGATTATAAACCTGTCTCTGTTTCAAAACCATTTCATATATTAATGAAATGGGCGGGGGTTCCTATTCCTTTAAAATGTTTAACAAATTTTGGTCAATTGGAAAAACAGCTAGTCTGTCTCTCTGATCGACACAATGCCTAAAATCTTTCATGATTTCATCACTCGATTTTGTTGTATGTAGCAACCAAATCGATTTCTGTAATCTTTCATGCTCATATTGTCCAAGAGCTTGATAAATCTTGGAATAGTTTGAGCGTGGTTTATTGTGTAGATCGTAACTTAAACACATGTAGTGCATTGAAAACTCCTTTAACTTTGGATAAGTAAGACTGTAAATTGCATTGCATTTTTAAAGCTCCTAAAAACAATGTTTTAGATTAAAAATGAGAATTAACAGTTGACTCAAAACTCAAAGTGAACGAAGATTTCGTTACTTTCTTTGCTGAAAGTTATCAGTCAACCGTGTTCTCGGTTATCTGAGATTGATGGAGGGGATACTGCAATATCCCCAACATTTTTCTCAAATCTTTTCTAAATTTCTAATTACTTTTTATCTTTCGTAACCTTCAATCTAGATTTGATTTTGTATTGCTACATAATCAAAAGAAGTAATTCGTCTAAAAAAAACTACTTATTTTGTTTACGCTGCTGGCGAACTTTGAGCCAGAAATAAGCAATTGGTAAATAAAAAGTAATGCCAAAGGAAATCAGCAATGCCGCAAGTCCTAACATGTAGTTGTGGGTCATATGGGGCATTGAGGTTTCCTTATTTGTATTAAATTCTAAATCCTCCCCAAACCCCTCCTTTAATAAAGGAGGGGCTTCCATCCACCTATTTTGATTTCTGGAAGTCCCCCTTTTACAAAGGGGGATTTAGGGGGATTCTAGAAACTCGCCAATTACTGACAAGCTTCACAATCAGGGTTGTCAATTGAACATGCCATTGGCACTGGAGCCGCTTGCGCAAAACCTTCTTCCTCTGCAGGAGCTTCAGGTTTTTGCGCTTCAACCACCGGAGCTGCTGCTACAACAGGAGCCGCAACAGTTGCGGGTTTAACGGCGTTCAATGCGCCAGTGTTAATGGTTGATTTCTCAGCAGAAGTCGCACCCAATGCACGTAGGTAATAAGTGGTTTTCAGACCACGTAACCAGGCCATCTTATAGGTGATGTCCAGTTTCTTACCATTTGCACCAGCGATGTAAAGGTTAAGAGACTGTGCTTGGTCGATCCATTTTTGACGACGTGAAGCAGCATCCACGATCCAGCGAGTTTCAACTTCAAACGCAGTCGCGAAGATAGCTTTAAGCTCTTCAGGAATACGGGAAATCTTCTGAACAGAACCTTCAAAATGTTTCAGGTCATTGACCATTACTGCATCCCAAAGACCACGTTCTTTCAACGCACGTACCAGGTACGGGTTAATCACGGTGAATTCACCAGACAGGTTTGATTTCACATACAAGTTCTGGAAGGTTGGCTCGATTGACTGAGACACGCCACAGATGTTTGAAATCGTAGCAGTCGGAGCAATTGCCATCACATTCGAGTTACGCATACCGTCTTTTTGAACTTTGGCACGTAAAGTATCCCAGTCCAGACGTTGAGTGCGGTCGACTTCGAACATGCGTTCTGGACGAGTTTTCGCAACCAGATCAAGCGAGTCGATTGGCAGGATACCTTGATCCCACAATGAACCTTTGAAGGTTTCGTATGTACCACGTTCAACAGCCAAATCGCTAGATGTTGAAATCGCGTAGTACGAAATCACTTCCATCGATTCATCAGCAAACTCAACCGCAGCATCAGAACCATAAGCAAGGTTCATTTCGTATAACGCATCCTGGAAGCCCATGATACCCATACCGACTGGACGGTGTTTCAGGTTCGAGTTACGCGCTTGCGGAACAGCGTAGTAGTTGATGTCAATCACGTTGTCGAGCATACGAACGGCAGTTTTTACTGTGCGAGCAAGCTTTTCGCGATCTAGTACACCGCCTTGAACGTGTTGTACCAGGTTGATTGAACCCAGGTTACAAACTGCGATTTCTTCTTTGCTTGTGTTCAAAGTAATTTCTGTACATAAGTTAGAAGAGTGAACTACACCAACGTGTTGTTGTGGTGAACGCAGGTTACATACATCTTTGAATGTGATCCACGGGTGACCTGTTTCAAACAGCATAGACAGCATTTTGCGCCACAAATCTTTTGCACGGATTTTCTTGTGCAACATATTTGTTTCTTTGGCAATCGCTTCGTAATGCGTATAACGCTCAGCGAATGCTGCACCAGTCAAATCATGCAGATCAGGCGTTTCAGAAGGGGTGAACAGTGTCCATTCCGCATCTTCGAATACACGTTGCATGAACAGGTCAGGAACCCAGTTCGCAGTGTTCATGTCATGGGTACGACGACGGTCATCACCAGTGTTCTTACGCAGTTCCAGAAATTCTTCGATGTCCAGGTGCCAAGTTTCAAGGTATGCACATACTGCACCTTTACGCTTACCACCCTGGTTGACCGCAACAGCCGTATCGTTCGCTACTTTCAAGAACGGAACTACACCTTGCGATTTACCGTTAGTCCCTTTGATGTATGAGTTCAAGGCACGAACTGGCGTCCAGTCATTACCTAAACCACCTGCCCATTTAGACAGCATTGCGTTATCACGCATTGCGCCATAGATGTCGTACAGGTCATCATCAATTGTAGTCAAGTAACAGCTAGATAATTGTGGACGTAGCGTACCTGAGTTAAACAGGGTCGGCGTAGAAGCCATGTAGTCGAAGCTAGACAATAAGTTATAGAACTCAATCGCGCGGTCTTCACGGTTTTCTTCATTGAGCGACAAGCCCATAGAAACACGCATAAAGAACAATTGCGGAAGTTCGAAACGCACACCATCTGAATGGATGAAGTAACGGTCAAATAAGGTTTGCAGACCCAGGTAAGTAAACTGGTTAGAACGTTCCGGTTGAATCGCAGCAGCCAGTTTCGCCAGGTCAAAGTTCAACAATTCTGGAGAAAGAAGCTCAAGCTCAATCCCTTTTTTTAGGTAAGTTTCCAGCGCATCGCCTTCAACTGTATCTACAGGTAGACCCAGGAATTTCAAACCAGTCGCAACCAGGTCATCACGCAACAAACGTGCAGTCACATACGTATAGTTAGGTTCTTGCTCGATACGGGTACGGGTCGCCATCATCATCGTGGTCGAGATGTCAGACTCTTTTACGCCGTTGTACAAGTTTTTCACAGTCTCATCGACAATGGCTTGTACATCAATGCCTTCAAGGCCTTCTGCTGCTTTAGTAACATGCGCAGTTAAAGCACTTAAATCCAGTGGCTTGAGTTTGCCTTCAGCATCGGTAATTTGCAGGGTCGGGTGATGATGAGCACCTAACTGTTTACGTGCTTCAGAACGTTGTTCACGGTAAATGACATAAGAGCGCGCAACTTTCTGTTCGCCCGTACGCATTAGCGCAAGTTCAACTTGGTCTTGAATTTCTTCAATATGAATCGTTCCGCCAGATGGTAAACGACGTTTAAAGGTATTTAATACCATTTCCGTCAGTTGCTCGATACGATCATGGATCCGGCTCGAGTCAGCGCTTTGTTGGCCTTCAACCGCCAAAAACGCTTTACCAATTGCGACAGAAATTTTTTCTGCATCAAAAGCGGCAACATCACCGGTGCGTTTAATCACCTGAAGTTGACCAGGAGTTGAAGTGATTACGCTCATGTTAGCATAGCTCCATTGTCATCTATTTTTATGTTTATGGACCGTTTGAACTGGGCAAAATTCGTGCCACAGTGTTTGAGGAATAAACACAAGACCTAGTGGTTTTAAAATTAATTGAACACAAGATACGGGAAAATTTAGGGTAGATCAATATTGACATTTAGCTAAAAATTTTTCTTAAGTTGTGCTTTAATCCTTGTAAAAATATCGCTATTTTTATTGATTTTTGTATAAGCCTTATCAGGCAAGGCATAGCATAACAAAGTCCCAAGAAAGTGCTTATAGATAACACTGTGGATAACTAAAAAGTGCTGAATCAAGCAGTCATATTTTGTCCATGTAATAGTTGTGTAAATCGAAAATCAGATCTAAACCACTGTTTCAAGCATAATTGTCCAAAAAATGCACGATAAAATATTACAAAATGCTATCTTGATGTATCAGTTTGGTGAACGCTATCTTGTTTACAATGTAAACGTGTGTATATTGCAAGCATATTAAAAACGTATCTATTGGATTTCAAAAGGATACGCCTATAGCGTAGATCCACCAAATAAGGGGCAATACATGAGCCAAGAAGAAAAGTTACCCAAGATTTTAATTGTTGAAGATGACGAGCGTCTTGCCCGTTTAACGCAAGAATACCTCATTCGTAACGGACTTGAGGTGGGGGTAGAGCCGGATGGTAACCGTGCCATTCGTCGGATTATTGCCGAGCAGCCAGATATGGTGGTGCTGGATGTGATGTTGCCAGGTGCGGATGGCTTGACCATTTGCCGTGAAGTGCGTCCACATTATCATCAACCGATTTTGATGTTGACTGCGCGTACTGAAGACATGGATCAGGTTTTGGGTCTGGAAATGGGTGCAGATGACTATGTCGCTAAGCCTGTTCAGCCGCGTGTATTGCTGGCACGTATTCGTGCATTATTGCGCCGTACTGATAAGGTACCTGAAGATGAAGTGGCACAGCGCATCGAATTTGATGATCTGGTCATCGACAACGGCGGTCGTTCAGTGACCTTAAATGGCGATCTGGTTGATTTTACCAGCGCAGAATATGACCTGTTATGGTTGCTTGCATCGAATGCTGGCCGTATTCTCTCTCGCGAAGATATTTTCGAGCGTTTACGTGGTATCGAATATGATGGTCAAGACCGTTCAATCGATGTGCGTATTTCTCGTATCCGTCCAAAAATCGGTGACGATCCAGAAAATCCGAAGCGTATTAAAACAGTACGTAGTAAGGGTTATCTTTTTGTTAAAGAGACCAATGGTCTTTAAGCAAATGTGGTTTGTTGCTTGAACAAGCAGGATAAATTATAGGTGTTTAAACACAGTATATTTTTGCGTATATACGCAGGACTCGTCATCCTTGTCGTCTTGGTGGCGGTGTTCGGCTATTTGTTGGTACAGATTATCAACTATCAGCGTGCGCAAGAATATCGCGAATCCCTGACTGATGGTATGGCATATATCATCAGTGAGGGGGTTGCACGCCAGCCAAATCTCCAGCAAAAAATGGATTGGGTTTCTGATGCCTCCGATTTGCTGGAATTGCCCATTCACTATGTAGAAGCCAGCAAGGTCGACATTACCCGTGCTGAAGGGCGCCGTATTGCCGAACGAAAAGCGGTGGTGCGTTGGGACGCTGAATCGGGTATTGCCTATATTGTAGTTGGGCTGCGCGATGACCCGGGTCATTACCTTTATATTAAGGCCGACAGTATTACTGAGCGCCAGATGAAGGCCTTACCAGTCTTTATCCTGGACTATCTGGTCTACTATCCAGGTCAGGAAAAAGAATATCTGGCTCGTATTCAGGATTATTTTTCTTATCCGGTTTCTATCGAAAATGTCCAGAATCTACCTTTAGACTCCGAGCAAATCGGACGTCTGCGTCTGGATCACAGCATCATTTTATACCGCGACAATGCCTCTATTCGTGGTACCACAATTTCAATTATTTCACCGATTCCTAGTTCGACCTCGCAAGTATTGGTCATGGGGCCGGTACCCTTGTTTAACTGGATGCCATTCCAGTTGGCGACCGGTATTACCTTATTAAGCCTTTTTGTGTTGAGTCTGGGTGTTTATGGTCTTCTGGTTCCGATGCAGCGTAAGTTGCGTGAAGTCAGCTATGCCTTAAACAAAATGAAATCGGGTAATATGTCATTGCGTCTTCCTGTGGAAGGCAGTGACGAGATGTCTACACTGGCGTCTAGCTATAACAATATGTCAGATCATATCCAGCGTTTGATCGAAGCGCAGCGTGAGTTGATGCGTGCGGTGTCGCATGAGTTGCGTACACCGGTGGCACGAATCCGCTTTGGTGTGGAAATGATGGCGGATGAAGATGACTACGATTATCGTCTGCAACAGGTGGAACAGATTGATAAAGATATTGAAGCGCTGAATACCTTGATTGATGAGATCATGACCTATGCCAAACTGGAACAGGGCATGCCGTCGATTGAGTTTGAGCAAATCGATCTGTATGACGTACTGAATCAGGTGGCACAAGAAACTGAAGCGCTGAAAACTCAGAAAATCATCGAATTACATCCAATGCCTGTTGCGGTCACAGTAGAGGCGGAGCGTCGTTATCTGCATCGTGTAATTCAGAATCTGGTCGGCAATGCTGTACGTTATTGCGATAATAAAATCTTGATTAGCGGCGGTCTGGATCAGGATGGTCAGGCCTATGTTTGCGTTGAAGATGACGGGCCGGGGATTCCAGAAATAGATCGTGCCCGCATTTTTGAAGCCTTTGCCCGACTGGATGATAGCCGTACCCGTGCGTCGGGTGGTTATGGTTTAGGTTTGTCGATTGTCAGCCGGATTGCGTACTGGTTTGGTGGCACGATTCAGGTGGATCAAAGTCCGACGCTGGGTGGTGCGCGTTTTACCATGACCTGGCCGGCACAACGTTATGTCAAGAAGAGTAAGCGCAAGATGCTAGAAAAAAAGCCTGAGGAAGCGAGCGATCATTTAGCTTGATATTGTGTGAATGATTTTAGTCATAAAAAAAACGATGCATCGGCATCGTTTTTTTATTGGGAGCGATTTTTATTCCTGAATGGTCGCATCAGGTTCAATGAGTGATTTACCCTCTTTTAAGCTTTGTAGCGCTTCAGGGTTAAAGTCGATCAACAGTTTGGTATTTTTCGCATCGACATTATAGCGCTGAATCAGTTTCTGGTCGCCTGATAACGTTTCGACTTTATATTCGTCAGCGATATTCATAATGCCATCCAAATTGATGCTGGAAGAAGCGTGGTCCTCTTGAAAAAGTGCATGGATATCGCGTAAGTCAAAAGCTGCCTGGCTTATGTTAGGATTTTTCTGGATGTAATTTTCTATATGTCGAACCAGTAATTGAGCAAATAAAAAATAATTAGGCCGATGAGAGAAGCGTAGAGACATGCAAGGACTCCTTATTGTTACTTTATTAATGTCATGATGTGATTTAGAAATAGAAATAACATATTCTGAATCAGTCCGTTGAGCATGTTGCAAAAAGACACAATTGTGAATCTAAGATTAGCAAGCGGCTGCAGGGGGTAAATCAACCGTTAAGTTTGAAAAATCACATTAAATATCAAGTTAAATCAAATGGTTTGGACTGAAAAATAGTTGTTAAAATAAGTTTTTATCCGATTTAACTTGGATTCAATCGTGAAAAGGACTATATCTAAATGGGTGGGCGAGAAAAGCAGCTCATCGATCAGTCTATTTTCTGGTAGCGCTATTTACAAAAAAATTAATAGATAATTAAAATTTAATTTAGGAAAACGATTAAAACGAATTCTGAATGATTAAAGTCAAATTAAATGCTGAAATGTCTAAAAAATCATCCCAAAGACTAAGGCTTATAAACTAGCAAGTGAAATCCAAAATCAGGTACAATTGGCGGGATTAATTTTGTGTTTGGTGTATTTGAAGGCCAATACATACATTCTTTGTTAACAAATAGGCCTGCCAGGAGTTATCCCCGCATGAGTGCTATTACTCCATACGAATGGGCAATTATTGCCTTCGTGATCGGCGTTACATTTTTATGCGTCTTTATGCTGACTGTCCCATTACTCCTCGGGGGTAAATCATGGGGCCGTGCCAAGCAGGAGCAGTTTGAGTCAGGTGTAGTTAGCGCAGGTGGAGCTCGTATCCGCTTGTCTGCAAAGTTCTATTTAGTTGCAATTTTCTTTGTGGTGTTTGATTTAGAAGCACTTTATCTATATGCATGGGCAGTTTCTGTTCGTGAGGTAGGTTGGATTGGTTTTGCAACTGCAGCTATCTTTATCATAGTTTTACTTGTTGGTTTGATTTACGAATTATCGACAGGCGCACTCAATTGGGCACCTTCAGACAGACGTAAGGCAGCAGGAATTAAAGCTAAGATTGGTTCGCCAAATATGGATCTTGCAGAAATTACGCGCTTCAACTCGATTGAAGAATTGGTGATGGATCCAACGGGTCAAATCCCGGCTCAATCATCTGGTTTTGTGAAAAAGTCACAAACTCAATTATCTGATAAGGAGTAAGACGGGATGAAATATACATTAACCCGTGCGAATCCGAATGCTGACCAATATCCACTTCAGGAACGTATTGTTGTAGAAGATCCGTTGCTAGAAGAAGAAGTGAATAAAAATGTATTCATGACTCGCTTAGAGGATGTGGTACATACAGCAGTCAACTGGGGTCGTAAAAACTCAGTTTGGCCATTTAACTTTGGTACATCTTGCTGCTACGTAGAATATGCAACGACCTTGACCGGCGTGCATGACTTGTCACGTTTTGGTGCCGAGGTTATCCGTGCTTCACCGCGTCAGGCGGACTTAATGATTGTAGCGGGTACTTGCTTCGTAAAAATGGCGCCAGTAATTCAGCGTCTGTACGAACAGATGCTTGAACCAAAATGGGTCATTTCAATGGGTGCATGTGCCAACTCAGGTGGTATGTACGATATTTATTCAGTCGTACAAGGTGTGGATAAAATCATCCCGGTCGATGTGTATATTCCAGGTTGCCCACCACGTCCTGAAGCTTTGATTCAGGCATTGATGCTGTTGCAAGACCAGATTCAACTAGAGCGTCGTCCGCTTTCTGCGGTGATCGGTGATGATCTTAAGCCAGTGTATAAGCCAAAGATGATGCCGGAACGTGACCGTAAGAAAGACCAGCGTGTTGCTGTGAAGAACTTACGCTCTATGGATGAAATTAAATAATTTAAACGACAGGTTGTTTTGTTGTGCACCCGCTATGGGTGTAATTGTCGTTTAGGTTGACTGAATTTGTATTAAATAGGAAGCCAAGCCAATGGCTGAAACTGACATTGCTATGCCAGAATCAACGCCTGTTGATTCACGCCCAGCATTTGCCATCATTGAAGAACTCAAAACCAAATTTGGTGAGAACTTCTTTGTGCAAACGACTTTCGAGGATTTCCCGACAGTCTGGGTTGAGCGCGCACGTGTACAAGAAGTTTTAATGTTCTTGCGTACAGTCTCACGTCCTTACGTGATGTTGTTCGACCTGTCAGCGGTAGATGAGCGTCTGCGTACGCACCGCGACGGTTTACCTGCGTCTGACTTCACCGTGTTCTATCACCTGTTGTCGCTCGAGCGTAATACTGACATTCGTATTAAAGTTGCCTTAGCTGAAAGCGATTTGAATCTTCCGACGGCAACCAATATTTGGCCAAATGCCAACTGGTACGAACGTGAAGCTTACGATATGTTCGGGATCAATTTCGAAGGGCATCCAATGCTCCGTCGTATCTTGTTGCCAACCTATTGGGAAGGTCATCCGCTACGTAAAGAATATTCTGCGCGTGCGACTGAATATACGCCGTATTTGCAAGATAAAGCCAAACAGGACTACGAACAGGAACATCTTCGTTTCGTCCCTGAAGATTGGGGTATGAAGCGCGGCAATGCCGATGAAGACTTCATGTTCCTGAACTTGGGTCCGAACCATCCATCTGCGCACGGTGCGTTCCGTGTGATCTTGCAGCTGGACGGTGAAGAAGTGAAAGACTGTGTGCCTGACATCGGTTATCACCACCGTGGTGTGGAAAAGATGGCTGAACGTCAAACCTGGCATTCATTCATTCCGTATACAGACCGTGTCGACTACCTCGGTGGTTGTGCGCAAAACATGCCTTACGTGCTTGGCGTAGAGCAAATGGCGGGTATTACTGTACCTGACCGTGCGCAATGTATCCGCGTGATGATGTCTGAACTGTTCCGTATCAATAACCACTTGCTGTTCATTGGTACTGCGATTCAGGATGCCGGCGGTATGACGCCAGTCTTCTACATGTTTGCTGACCGTCAGAAAATCTATGACGCAATTGAAGCGATCACCGGTTACCGTATGCATCCGGCATGGTTCCGTATCGGTGGTACCGCACACGACCTTCCAAACAACTGGCAGCACCTGATTCGTGAAATCCTGGACTGGATGCCGAAACGTTTGAAGGAATATCATACTGCAGCGCTGAAAAACTCAGTATTTGTGGGTCGTACCCGTAATGTTGCGCAATACGATGCAAAATCTGCATTGGCTTGGGGTGTAACAGGTACAGGTCTACGCGCTACAGGTATCGACTTTGACGTACGTAAATACCGCCCATATAGCGGTTATGAAAATTACGACTTCGAAGTGCCAGTGGAGTACGAAGGCGATGCCTATGCACGTGTCATCGTTCACTACCGTGAAATTGAAGAATCACTGAAAATTATCAAACAATGTTTAGATAATATGCCGTCTGGTGCGTATAAAGCAGACCATCCACTGGCTGTTCCACCACCAAAAGACAAGACATTACAAGATATTGAAACCTTGATTACGCACTTCCTGAGTGTATCTTGGGGTCCTGTAATGCCGGCGGGTGAAGCATCTGTGATGGCGGAAGTGGTGAAAGGCGCGTCGAACTACTACTTGACTTCAGACAAGTCAACCATGAGTTACCGTACCCGTATTCGTACACCAACCTTCACGCATTTACAGCAAATGCCTTCTGTGATTAACGGCAGCTTAATGTCTGACTTAATCATTTATTTAGCGACCATTGACGTCGTAATGGCTGACGTGGATCGCTAAGGGGTAAACGCATTATGATGATTTTGACTGATAAAAAGCCACGTGTGAATGTTGAAGGAATTTTGACTGCGGACGAAATTCACGATATCGAACATCACATGGGGCACTACCCATACCCACGTGCAGCGTGTCTAGATGCGCTGAAGTGTGTACAACGCCGTAATGGCTGGGTAGATGATGCGCAAATGAATGCCATCGCACAAATGCTCAGCATGAGCGTTGCAGACCTTGAAGGTGTGGCAACGTTCTATAACCGTATTTACCGTCAGCCGGTCGGTCGTCACGTAATTCTGTTATGTGATTCGATTGCGTGTTTCTTGATGGGTGCGGAAACTTTGGCAGAAGCATTCCAGCGCGAATTAGGCATTCAGTTTGGTCAAACGACTGCAGATAGTCGTTTTACTTTGCTGCCAATTTGCTGTCTGGGCAACTGTGACAAAGGTCCAACCTTAATGATTGATGAAGACACGCATGGTCTGGTTGAAGTGACTTCGGTGAAACAGCTGTTGGAGAAGTATGTATGAATACTGAACCAAAACCAATTTATGGCGACGGTAACCCGGAAACGCATCCATTAACATGGCGTTTAAGCAAACAAGCCAACGTACGTAATGCAGATGATTACGAAGCGCTTGAAGGTTATGCAGGCTTTAAAAAAGCACTGACCATGTCGCCTAAAGATGTATTGGAAGTGGTTAAAGCAGCGACTGTTAAAGGTCGTGGTGGTGCAGGCTTCCCGGCAGGCATTAAATGGTCTTTGATGGCGCCAAATGACAATTCAGGTCCACGTTACCTGATTTGTAATGCCGATGAGATGGAACCAGGTACCTTTAAAGACCGTTTGCTGATGGAAGATCTTCCGCATCAATTGATCGAAGGGATGTTGATTGCGGGTTATACGCTTGAAGCAACACATGGTTATATCTTTATCCGTGGCGAGTACATCGAAGCTGCTCAGTACTTAAATGAAGCACTTGAGCAAGTTCGTGCCAAAGGTTACTTAGGGGATAACATCCTTGGTACAGGCTGGAACTTCGAGTTACACGTGCATACCGGTGCGGGTCGTTATATCTGCGGTGAAGAAACTGCATTGATTAACTCGCTAGAAGGTCGTCGTGCCAACCCGCGTACTAAGCCACCATTCCCGCAAGTTGCAGGTGCTTGGGGTCGTCCTACGATTGTCAACAACGTAGAGACCTACAACAACTTACCGGCAATCATGCTGCGTGGTCCTGAATGGTATATCAACTTGTCTGCGGGTAAGTCGAAAGATCCAGGTACCAAAATTTATGGTGCTTCAGGTAAGGTAAAATTCCCGGGTCTATGGGAGCTTCCATTTGGTACGACAGCACGTGAAGTGATTGAAGAATATGCTGGTGGTATGCGCGACGGTTTGAAACTGAAAGCATGGTTACCGGGCGGTGCATCAACTGACTTCCTGGCTGCCGAGCATATTGATCTTCCTATGGATGCGGAAAGCATCATGAAAGCAGGTTCGCGTTTAGGAACTTGCTTATTGATGGTGGTAGATGAAACCCAATGTATGGTTTCAGCGACACGTAACCTAGAAGAATTCTTTGCACGCGAATCATGTGGTTTCTGTACGCCTTGCCGTGATGGCTTACCTTGGGCTGTGAAAGCGCTGAAAGCACTGGAAGATGGCACAGGTAAGAAAGAAGATATCGATCACTTACAAGAACTGACTCGTAAGCTTTGGATTGGTAAAACTTTCTGTGCCCACGCACCGGGTGCAATGGAGCCGCTTATGGGCGCACTCAAATATTTCCGTGGCGAATTTGAAGCGAAGGTTGTGAATGCCGCCGCTCAAACCAGCAACGTAGAACAAGCTTAAGGAATTCGACTATGGCTACAATTCATGTCGATGGCAAATCGTATGAAGTCAACGGCTCGGAAAACTTGCTACAAGCATGTTTGAGTCTTGGCATTGATATCCCATACTTTTGTTGGCATCCATCCTTAGGTTCTGTCGGCTCTTGCCGTCAATGTGCCGTGACCCAGTACGCGAATCCAGAAGATACGCGTGGCCGTTTGGTCATGTCATGTATGACGCCTGCATCTGACAATACCTACATCTCGATTGAAGACAAAGAAGCCAAAGATTTCCGTGCTTCGATTGTTGAATTCTTGATGACCAACCACCCGCACGACTGTCCAGTCTGTGAAGAAGGTGGTCACTGTCATTTACAAGATATGACTGTAATGACGCAGCATGACCGTCGTCGCTACCGTTTCACCAAACGTACCCATTACAACCAGGAGCTTGGCTCATTCATTTCCCACGAAATGAACCGTTGTATCGCGTGTTACCGTTGTGTGCGTTATTACAAAGACTACGCAGGTGGTACGGACTTCGGCGTGTATGCCAACGCATCACGTGTGTACTTCGGTCGTCCTGAATCAGGTACTTTAGAGTCTGAATTCTCGGGCAACCTGACTGAAGTATGTCCAACAGGTGTATTCACCGACAAAACTCATTCGGCTCGCTACAACCGTAAATGGGACATGCAGTATGCGCCAAGCGTATGCCAAGGCTGTTCTTCAGGTTGTAACATCTCTCCGGGTGAGCGTTATGGCGAACTTCGCCGCGTAGAAAACCGTTATAACGGTGAAGTCAACCAGTACTTCCTATGCGACAAAGGCCGTTTCGGTACAGGTTATGTGAACCGTGAGGACCGACCGCGTCAACCACAATTCCGTCAAGGTGCAACTGTTGAAACTGTTTCAGTGGATGCAGCACTAGACACGGTCATTGCAAATATCCAGGGCAAAAAAGTATTAGGTATTGGTTCACCGCGTGCATCACTTGAATCAAACTTCGCACTTCGTGAGTTGGTGGGTCAAGAGAACTTCTCTACAGGTCTGTCTCAAAAAGAGCAAAACCTGGTTGAGTTGGCAGCTTCTATCATGCAAACCGAGGGTGTTTACAACCCGAACATGCGTGAAATTGAAAGCTACGATGCAGTGCTGATCTTAGGTGAAGACCTGACCCAAACTGCGCCACGTATGGCTTTATCTGTTCGCCAGGCTGCGAAAAATAAAGGCAAAGAGATGGCGGCAGAGCGCCGTACGCAAGAATGGTTAGCTGAGCCGGTACAACGTATTGCCCAAGATGCAAAATCTCCGATTTACATCCTGGCTGCGACACAAACCCGTTTGTCTGATGTTGCCGAAGGTGAAGTGGTTGCTTCTCCAAACGACATCGCGCGTTTAGGTTTTGCGGTTGCTGCAGCAGTTGCTGGTGAAACGATTCTTGGTTTAGATGACGATGCCAAAGCATTTGCACAAACCATTGCGGACACTTTAAAAGCTGCGAAGAAACCACTGATTATCTCGGGTACAAGCTTGCAAGATCCTGCCATTATGGAAGCTGCTGCACAAGTTGCACAGAATCTGGGTAATGCAGGTCTGACTTTGACGGTTCCTGAAGTGAACTCGATGGGTATGGCAATCTTTGGTGGTCAAAGCCTAGAGCAAGCATTTGCACAAGATTACGATACTGTGATTGTGGTTGAAAACGACCTTTACCGTCGTCTTCCTGCTGCACAGGTCGATGCTGCACTTGCAGGTAAAGATGTGATCGTACTGGATCACTCTGAAACTGCAACAGTGAAAAAAGCCGACATCGTACTTTCTGCTGCATCGTTTGCTGAAGGTGATGGTACTGTCGTTTCTCAAGAAGGCCGTGCACAACGTTTCTACCAAGTGTATGACCCAAGCTACTACAATCCTGAATTGGCGATCAAGGAATCTTGGCGCTGGTTACACGCTCTGGAAACAGGCGTAAAAGGCAAAGCGATTTCTTGGACTTTACTGGATGATGTGATCGAGTCAGTGGCGAAAAACGTTCCTGCGCTTGAAGGCATTCTGGATGTTGCACCTGATGCGGGCTTCCGTGTTCATGGCTTGAAAGTGGCACGTGAACCACGTCGTTACTCAGGTCGTACTTCAATGCGTTCGCCATTGTCTGTACATGAGCCGAAACAGCCTACAGATAAAGACTCTGCATTAACGTTCTCGATGGAAGGTTATGTCGGAGACCAGACTCCATCTCCACTGGTTCCATTTGCATGGTCTGCAGGCTGGAACTCGCCACAAGCTTGGAACAAGTTCCAGGAAACTGTGGGTGGTTCACTGAAAGGTGGTGATTCAGGCGTTCGTTTATTCGACCGTTTGGCAAAACGTCCGGCACGTACATTCGTTGCACCGGCACCTGTTCTGGTCAATGCTGAAAGCTTCCGTCTAGTACCGATGCACCATATTTTTGGTTCAGGTGAATTTACCATCAAAACACCAGCGATGGAAACACGTATTCCTGAAGCGGTATTTGCAGTGGGTGAGCAGGATGCAGCGCGCCTGAATGTTCAAGATGGTCAGACAATCACGGTGAAAGCAGGTGAGACGTCAATCGTTCTTCCAGTTCAAGTGATTGAATATTTACCGACAGGTTATATTGGCTACCCAATCGGTCTGGCACCGACGGTATCTCTTGCAGAGCCTGTTTCAGTCGCGGTAGGAGTGTAATTCATGGAACAAGAATTAATCCGTCAAACGCCGTTGTGGGCTGAAAACTGGCCAATTGCCTATTCAGTCATTCAAGCGATTGTGATCTTGCTGGTTGTAGTACTGATCGCTGCGTTGATGTCTTTTATTGAACGTCGTTTACTCGGCTTGTGGCAAGACCGTTATGGTCCGAACCGTGTTGGTCCGGGCGGTATGTTCCAGATTGTTGCCGACATGCTGAAAATCATGTTCAAGGAAGACTGGACACCTAAGTTTGCTGACAAATTGACGTTCCGTATGGCGCCAGCAGTTGCGATGGCAACTGCGGTGCTGTCGTTCATGGTTATTCCTGTATCACCTTATTTAGGTGTAGCAGACATGAACATCGGCCTGTTGTTCTTTATGGCAATGGCGGGTATTGCAGTTTATGCAGTCCTGTTCGGTGGCTGGTCATCAAACAACAAATATGCCTTACTGGGCGGTTTACGTTCTGCGGCTCAGACCATTTCTTATGAAGTGTTCTTGGGTATCTCGTTGATGGGTGTAGTGGCAATTGCCGGTTCATTCAACATGCGTGAAATCGTTGAAGCGCAAAAAGATGTCTGGTTTGTGATTCCTCAGTTCCTGGGTTTCCTGATCTTCGTGGTTGCAGGTGTTGCGGTAACGCATCGTCATCCATTTGACCAACCAGAAGCAGAACAGGAATTGGCTGAAGGTTATCATGTCGAATACGGCGGCATGAAGTGGGGGATGTTCTTCGTTGCGGAATACGTCAACGTAGTACTAATCTCTGCTTTAATCGTGACGTTATTCTTCGGTGGCTGGCTAGCGCCATTCAACCTTGAAATTCCGTTCCTTCCAGCAGCATTCTGGTTCATTATCAAAACAGCATTCTTTGTAATGATGTTCGTGTTGGCACGTGGTTCATTAATGCGTCCACGTTATGACCAGGTAATGAACTTTGGTTGGAAAATTTGCTTGCCATTAGCTCTAGTCAACCTGTTGGTGACTGGTGCCGTGATCTTGTGGTAAGGGCAGGGAGAACAAAATGTTTAAATTTCTAGCTGGATTTGGATCGATTGTTCGTTCGCTTTGGATGGTGTTTAGCCATGTAACGCGTAAACGTGACACGATTTTATATCCAGAAGTGCCGGCCGAAGAAATCGTGCCACCACGTTTCCGTGGTCGTATTGTATTAACGCGTGACCCTGATGGCGAAGAGCGTTGTGTCGCATGTAACCTGTGTGCGGTTGCCTGTCCGGTAGGCTGTATCTCATTACAAAAAGCAGAACGTGAAGATGGTCGCTGGTATCCGGAGTTTTTCCGTATCAACTTCTCACGTTGTATTTTCTGCGGTATGTGTGAAGAAGCCTGTCCAACCACAGCCATTCAAATGACCCCGGATTTCGAACTCGGTGAATATGTTCGTCAGGACTTGGTCTATGAAAAAGAACACCTGCTGATTTCTGGTCCTGGTAAATATCCTGACTATAACTTCTACCGTGTAACCGGTATGGCAGTTGCAGGCAAGGACAAAGGTCAAGCACAGCGTGAAAGTGCACCTGTTGATGTACGGAGTCTATTACCATGATGTGGCCATTTTATTTAATGGCCCTCGTGGCCATTGTCTCTACGGTTCGCGTTGTTACTAACGCGAATCCGGTACATGCTTTATTAAGCCTGATCGTATCCTTGCTTGCTGTTGCAGGCATGTTCATGATCGTTGGTGCGCCGTTCGCGGCTGCCCTCGAAATTATTGTCTATGCTGGCGCGATCATGGTGTTGTTCGTGTTCGTGGTAATGATGCTGAACCTGGGTGAGCAGACCGTTGAACAAGAACGTAAATGGTTGACTTCATCGGCTTGGGCTTATCCGGCGTTGATGAGCTTCCTGATCGGTTTGGTGCTGGTATGGGTATTAAACTCTGATTACACACAAGCTTCACTGGTAATGGGTACAGAAATGGTGGGCCCGAAAGCAGTGGGTCAAGCACTCTTTACGCAATACTTGTTGTTGGTTGAAGTTGCCGCGATGTTATTGCTTGCTGCCTTGGTAGCTGCATTCCATTTGGGTAAACGTGAACCAGATGCAGAAGAGGAAAAAGAATAATGGGCAACATCCCTTTAGAGCATGGTTTGATCGTTGCATCTATTCTCTTTGCACTGGGTTTTTACGGTGTAATGGTGCGACGCAACCTACTATTTATTTTAATGAGCCTTGAAATCATGATGAACGCTGCTGCTTTAGCGTTCGTCCTGGCGGGCAGTGCATGGGCACAGCCAGATGGTCAGATCATGTTTATCCTGATCCTGACGCTTGCTGCGGCAGAGGCTTGTATTGGTCTTGCGATCGTCCTTCAGTTCTATCATCGCTTCCATCACCTGGATGTGGATGCTGCTAGTGAGATGCGCGGATGAGTTATTTATATCTAACAATTTTATTTCCGCTCATTGGTTTTGTCCTGTTAGCGGCGGGGCGTAACAAGCTTCCGGAATCTGTTGCAGCGATGATTGGTGTCGGTGCAGTCGGTTTATCTGCACTGTTCGCACTGATTGCAGGGATGGACTTTGTGAATAATGGTTCAACTGCAGTTGTGCAACATCTTTGGACCTGGTTCAGTGTTGGCGGTTTTGCTCCGGGCATCAGCTTACAGCTGGATGGCTTGTCTTTATTGATGCTGGGCATGGTGACAGGTGTGGGTTTCTTGATTCACATCTTTGCATCATGGTACATGCGCGGTGAAGAAGACTTCGCACGTTTCTTCTCTTACTTCAACCTGTTCGTTGCGAGCATGTTGTTGCTGGTATTGGGCGATAACCTGGCTTTATTGTTCCTGGGCTGGGAAGGCGTAGGTCTGTGTTCATACCTGCTGATCGGTTATTACTACCAGAACCCTGCAAACGGTCTGGCGGCAATCAAGGCATTTACCGTGACCCGTATCGGTGACGTATTCTTGCTGATTGCCATGTTCCTGATCTTCCAGCAATTCGGTACCTTGAACATTCAGTACATCGTTGAAAATGCAGCGACTGTAATGACCCAAAGTTCTTCATTGACCATCTGGACAGCATTGCTCTTATTCTTGGGTGCGGCAGGTAAATCTGCACAGATCCCGTTACAAACATGGTTAGCCGATGCGATGGCAGGTCCGACACCTGTTTCTGCATTGATCCATGCTGCAACAATGGTAACAGCCGGTGTTTACCTGTGCTGCCGTCTGTTCGCAGTCTTTGAACTTGCACCAGAAGTGATGGTATTTATTTCGATCACAGGTGCGGTGACCTTGCTTGTGGCTGGTTTTGCTGCACTGGTTCAAACCGACATCAAACGTATTCTGGCATACTCAACCATGAGTCAGCTCGGTTATATGTTTATGGCGGTAGGTGCTGAAGCATACCAGGCAGGTCTGTTCCATATGCTGACTCACGCATTCTTCAAGGCATTATTGTTCTTGTCGTCTGGTGCGGTGATTCTGGCTTACCATCACGAACAAAACATCTTCAAGATGGGCGGTCTGTTCTACAAGAACAAATTCCTGTTTGCATGTTTCGCGATTGGTGGCGGTGCATTGGCAGCGATTCCATTCCTGACCATTGGTTTCTTCTCAAAAGACGCGATTCTTGCTGCAGTCTGGACGCAAAGTCATATTGCTGGTTTACCAGTGTATAACACGCTGTACTGGGTAGGTGTTGCAGGTGCATTCTTAACCTCTATTTATACATTCCGTTTAATCTGGGTTGTATTCTTCGGCAAAGAAAACACGCCTTATCATGAAATCAAAGGTGCAACTTACTGGGCGCCACTTGCGATTCTTGCTGTACTTTCAACTGGTCTGGCGATCGTCCTGAAAGCACCGGTAATGAGTATTCTGGATGCTGCACGAATTCCAGCCTTCATTATTCCTGAAGCGCTTGAAGCAGGTGCACATGGTGCTGAATACATCGCAATCGCAGTTGCGTTAACAGGTCTTGCAGTGGGTGTCGTGTTGTTCGCTTTTGCTTACAATGCAGTCAAACGTTTTGCAGCCACTTCTGTAGGTGCTGGCTTGGTCAATATCTGCCGTAATGCATTAGGTTTCGATACGCTGTATGACATCATTTTCGTGAAGCCATATTTATTGTTCGCGAAAATCTTTGGTCGTGATCCAATTGATGGCCTATGGCTGGTACTTCCTGCACTTGTTAAAGGTGGTCACAGCTTTACAAGTTCACGTCAAACCGGTTCACTGCGTGAATATGCATCTAGTATGGGGCTCGGTGTCGTTGTCCTACTGATGATCTTGATCGTGATTCAGGTCGTGGGGAAATAAAATGGAAGCTCCAAACAATATTATTTTGCCAGCTCTGATCCTCATTCCGTTCATTGCAGGTTTCATATGCTGGTTGGTCGATAAACTCGACCAACACTTGCCGCGTTATATCGCGCTAATCGGTATGCTGGTGACGTTGGTCTTGACCATCGTCCTTTGGCAGACTGGTACCTATAACTATGAATTAGGCGGTGCTACACCTTCGTGGGCTGCCGAATTCAAATTGCCTTGGATTCAAACCCTGGGCATTAACATTCACTTGGCAGTGGATGGTTTATCACTTCTTATGGTTGGCTTGACTGCACTCCTGGGTGTGCTGGCAGTCGGCTGTTCATGGGGCGAGATTCAAAAGAACGTTGGTTTCTTCCACTTGAACCTTTTGTGGTCGTTGGGTGGTGTCATCGGTGTCTTCCTTGCGATTGACCTGTTCCTGTTCTTCTTCTTCTGGGAGATGATGCTGGTACCGATCTACTTCCTGATTGCCCTTTGGGGTCATAAAGGGGCAGAAGGCAAGTCACGTGTTTATGCAGCTAACAAGTTCTTCATTTACACGCAGGTTGCCGGTTTGGTGATGCTGATTGGTATCCTGGGTCTGGTGACTGTGGGCTATACCATGACTGGCGAAATCCGTTTCGACTACAACTATTTATTAGGTGTGGCGAATACGCTTGACGCTCAGGCGCCAGCGGTTGCTTATGCATTCATGATCTGTTTATTCATCGGTTTTGCGGTAAAACTTCCAGTTTTCCCATTACACGGCTGGTTACCAGATGCGCATGCGCAAGCACCAACAGCGGGTTCTGTCGATCTTGCAGGTATCTTGATTAAGACTGCGGCTTACGGTTTATTACGTTTCGTGATTCCGTTTTTCCCGGCAGCGTCTGCACAGTTTGCAGACTTCGCAATCATTCTGGGTTTAATCGGTATTTTCTACGGTGCTTGGTGTGCTTTCCAGCAAACCGACATGAAACGCCTGTTGGCTTATACCTCTATTTCACACATGGGCTTCGTTTTACTTGCGATCTACGCAGGTAACATCCTGACCTTCCAAGGTCTGATGATCATGATGTTGGCACATGGTATTTCATCTGCTGCACTGTTCATTATGTGTGGTCAGGTATATGAGCGTGTGCATACACGTGATATGCGTTTGATGGGTGGTATGCGTGGTCAATTCCCATATCTTGCATTCTTCCTGATGTTCTTCGTTGCGGCGTTGGTGGGTATTCCAGGTCTAGGTAACTTCATTGGTGAGTTCCTGATCCTGATGGGTGCTTATGCGCAATTCCCGGCGTTTACCATTCTTGCGGCAATCAGCTTGGTATTTGCGGGTCTGTACGGTCTGATCCTGATTCACAAAGCCTTGTTTGGTGTACCAAATGAAGCGCAACAGCAGCACTATACAAATCCGTTAAAAGATCTAAATGCACGTGAAATCGCATTATTGTTGATCTGTGCGTTTGGTCTACTTTGGCTTGGTCTATATCCACAAAGCTTCCTTGACGTTTCTAACTCAAGCATGGCGTGGTTAGCGAATAGCTACATTCCAGTTCAAGAAGTGGTTGAAGTTGCTGATCAAGTAACGACTCAACTTGAAAATGTGGAGATCCAATAAGCCATGAACTTCACAATGTCTTTTTCTGAGCTTATGCCTCTAGCGCCTGTGATGGTCGTGTCGTTAACTGCGATCGTCGTGATGTTGCTGACCGCAATCAAGCGTAACCATAACCTAGTGGCTACCACCACGGTGATTGGTTTAAACCTTGCTGCGTTCTATATCATTTTCGTTTTGTTGGCGGGCGTATTTGCACCTGCCAACGTGATGAATCTGTTCATCGTAGATCCATTTACGATGCTGTACCAGTTTGTGATTTTGATTGCTGCACTTGCATGTGCAACCCTATCTCACGCGTATATCGAAACCTATAAAGATAACCGTGAAGAGCTGTATATCCTGATGCTGACATCCGTTGCGGGTGCCATGCTGATGGTGGCAAGCTCACACTATGCATCATTCTTTATCAGCCTTGAGTTGATGTCGATTCCTGTATATGGCTTGTTGGCATATACACATCAACGTTCTCAATCGCTTGAAGCGGGTGTGAAATATCTGGTGCTTTCAGCAACTGCGTCTGCAATGCTGCTCATGGGTATGGCATATATTTATGCATATACAGGTACTTTAAGTTTCGTTACTGAACCAGGCAAACTGTTTACCGTATTCAGTCAACCGGCTGTCGTGATTGGTCTGGCTTTAATTGTATTTGCAGTAGCATTTAAATTATCGCTGGCACCATTCCACAAATGGACACCAGACGTATACGCTGGTGCACCAGCGCCAATCGCGACTTTCCTTGCGACAGTTGCAAAAGTGGCGATGATTGGTCTTTTTGTTCGTTATGCATTGTCTTCAGGTTTAATTTTGGCAGACAGCTTCGTCACCATCATTTCGATTATTGCGGTTCTGTCTATCCTTGCAGGTAACTTGCTGGCTGTTCGCCAAGTGAACCTGAAACGTATTCTGGCATACTCTTCAATTGCGCACTTTGGTTATTTGCTGGTTGCCATCGTCAGTTCACGTAATACCGATTTCTTACAGGTTCAAGGTTTTGCGACTTTTGAAAGTGTAAACGTGTATGTGATTACTTATGTATTAACCACGATTGGTGCTTTCGGTGTTGTGACGCTGATGTCGAGTCCGTATAACAATACGGATGAAGCGGGTAGTCTGGCTGAATACCGTGGTCTGTTCTGGCGCCGTCCAGTCCTGACTGCTGTATTAACCGTAATGATGCTGTCTCTTGCAGGTATTCCTTTAACTGCCGGCTTTATCGGTAAGTTCCTGGTGATTAAAACTGCGGTTGCAGGCGAAGCCTGGTTCCTGACTGCAATGGTTATTCTGGGTTCAGGTATTGGTTTGTATTACTACCTGCGCGTGATGGTCGTGCTGTACATGACACCACCTGAAACACCACGTCTAGATGCGGTGAATCATTGGGGTCAAAAAGTCGGCGGTATCATGGTATTACTTGCTGCACTTGCGGTACTTGTGATTGGTGTTTATCCAGATCCAGTGATTGCGATTTCTAAATATGCGTTCTTCGCAATATCACCTGAATTACAGCAATTCATTTTCACTTTGGTTCAAAGTGGTTTTAACTAATATCTGCGAAGATTGACGTTATTACAAAAAAGCCTCCATGATTGGGGGCTTTTTTATTTATACAAATCAATAAAAGCCTTTATAATAGCGGAAATTTATCTTTAACCTTTTAGGTGTTCTCCTGTGGCAATCCATGAAATCCGTCATCCGCTCATCCGACATAAGCTCGGTTTACTCCGTCGTGCAGATATCAGTACCAAAAACTTCCGCGAGTTAGCTCAAGAAGTGACCATGCTTCTGACTTATGAAGCAACTAAAGACCTGCCAATGGTTGAACATGATATTGATGGCTGGAATGGTGCTGTTACAGTTGACCGTATCGCGGGTAAAAAAATCACGGTTGTGCCAATTCTACGTGCCGGTATTGGTATGCTCGACGGTTTCCTGAACCTGATTCCAAGTGCAAAAGTATCGGTACTTGGTTTAGAGCGTGATGAAGAAACTCTGGAAGCACGTACCTATTATAAAAAACTGGTTCCAGACGTACAAAACCGTATCGCGATGATCATTGATCCAATGTTGGCGACTGGTTCTTCTTTAGTGGCTGCCATTGATGTACTGAAAGCCAGCGGCTGTAAAGATATTCGTGTGATGGTTCTGGTTGCTGCACCAGAAGGCATTAAGCGTGTAGAAGCTACGCATCCGGATGTGGTGATTTTTACTGCTTCTATCGATAATGGCTTAAATGAAAATGGTTATATCGTTCCAGGTCTTGGCGATGCTGGCGATAAAATCTTTGGTTCAGTTCAAAAAGACTAATTTTTGAATATGATGAAAAAAGGGGCTACTACAGCCTCTTTTTTATATAATGTAGACAGGGCATTTTCAGGATAGGACAATAGCATGAAAGATGAATTGTATCAGGGCAAAATCAAACAGTATGACCCTGCCAAAGGTTTCGGTTTTATTGGCTGCGCTGAGGGAGATGTATTCTTCCATATTTCAGACTTCCCTGCGGCAGAAGGCGAGCCAAAACGTAATGAACGCGTAAAATTTAATGTTGTTGAAAATGGCGATAAGTACAAAGCGATTAAGATTGAACGTGTCGAAGACAACTCAAAGAAAGCTAAAAAAACCAAAGTGGCGACACACAATAAATCAATTACATCGGCATTGTTAAATAACTTCCGTGGTTAATGGATAATCTTCATACTTAAATCGTGTTTAGTCACATTTAAAAAGAGGCTTTCGAGCCTCTTTTTTATAGTGCCACCGTTTAGATATTCAAAGAGACAGACAGCACATAAAAAATCCACCAAACAGCAACAATGCTGAACATTTCCTTTGGCTTAGAATACAAATTAAATGAATTCTATAGAGAAAAGTGTCATGTTTACGGATGGAAAAATTAAAACTTACGATTCCGAACGTGGTATGGGTACTTTGGAGTTGATAGGAGAAGCTCAAGATTTAAGTTTCGAGTTACAGGATTTACCTTCGCCTGAAATTGAACCACAAATTGGAGAGCGGCTTAAATTTAGAATCATTCCCCAACAAGGCAGCATGAAATTAGACAACATGGTACGTCTGGATATTAAAGTGCAGGATGAATTTGTGCCAGAAGTCGTCGCCTTGCAATCCTTGGCACCCACAGTCGGTGTTCCTGTACGTAATTCACTTTTCTTTAGTCCGACCCTATGGCTGGCATTGGCATCAGCTGTTGGTTTTATGATTTTTGGCGAAGTATAAATAAAAACAGAAATTTTATTTTTTTACTTTTAACTAGGGATCTATTCTTCCGCTATAAGATGCACTTCTAGTTTTTATGTTTCTACTTTAGAGAATTTTACAAAAGATTTTCAGTCTCTTTTTGATTACAATCATAAAAAATATTAAAGATAAGAGCGAATTATGTTTCAAGAGGGGAAAATCAAAACCTATAACGAAGATCGTGGTTTTGGTTTTATTCAGATCGAAGGACAATCTAAAGATTTATTTTTTCACGTCAAAGACTTTCCCAATAAAAATATTCCGCCAAGAATTGGGGAAAAATTAAAGTTTTTAATTGTAGAAGAGAATGGAAAGTTTAAGGCGGACCATATTGTTCGCTTGGATGTTAAAGCAACGATGCCTGTTTCGCAGAATAATGATCTACATAGAGATATTGAAACCAGAGCTTCTCCACGTTATGAAAAGAAAAAATCATCAACTACATCAAAAATAATCACAATATCAGGACTGGTGATTATTGTGATTCTTGCTGCTCTTGTTTATAACAAATACCAAAGCTACCAAGTTCAAAAACAGCAAAAGCTTGAAGGACTGATGGTAGAGCAGCAACGAATTGTCGCTGAGCAGCGAGCAGCGCAAGGTGATCTACCTATGCAAGGATTATCTGAGCAGGGCAGGAAGAACCTGGAAAATCGTGGTGCTGAGTTAAGAATCCAAAGTAACCCCGTTAATATAAAAACTTCAGCAACGGCTTCGCCATCTGTATCTCAATTTAAATGCGATGGTCGGGAACACTGTAGTCAGATGGGTTCTTATGAGGAAGCATTATTTTTTATTCGTAACTGTCCAAATACCAAAATGGATGGTGACGGAGATGGGATACCATGTGAAAGTCAGTTTTGATGAATCATAAAAAAAGCACCTTAAGGTGCTTTTCATATTTTAGCTTTCACAAAAATTCATAAAGGCTCTCAGACCTGGACCCTGATATTTCTGGCGATGTACCAGCATAAACAGAGGGCGAGTCAGCGACCAAAACGGGGTATCCAGAATTACCAGTTGACCTTTTTCACGTAAAGGCTCAATCGCAAGTTTGGAAATACAGGACATACCGATTCCACCCGCTACGATTTTTAAAATCGCCTCATTATGACCGAGTGTTAGACGGATATTGGCATCCGGCACATCTTTTAAGATGGCATTGTCAAACACCTCACGGGTACCTGAACCTTCTTCACGCAAAATCCATTCTACAGATTTGAAATCTTCAGCGGTTAGTTCACGGTTTAATTGCGCAAGGGGGTGGTCTGGTGCACAGCACACGGCCAGCTCATCATCACGCCAATGGATACATTGGAGCTGTGGCAAATGACATGAACCTTCAATTAAGGCAAGATCCAGCTGGAACTGATTCACCGCTTCAATCATTTGACGGGTATTACCGACTTGAAGCTGTAAATGTGCTTGCGGCTTGATTTTCAAGAAATCGGCCATCAGGTCAGGAATCAGGTAATCTGAAATCGTCAGGGTTGCACCCAAACGTAAATCGATACTTTGAAGCTCACCTTTAGCGACTTGTTCAAAAGATTCACAACGACCTAAAATTTCCAGGGCTTGAGGGAGAAGAAAGCGCCCTAGGTCATTTAGCTGTAAACGTTTGCCTAGACGGTCAAATAGTGGAGCACCCAGACCATCTTCCAGATCTGCTAAAGCCATACTAGCCGCACTTTGTGTAAGCTTGACGGCATCGCTAGCCTTCGTTACGGTACCCTCTTGTGCCACTGCTACAAAAACAGCCAATTGGCGTAAAGTCATGCGCATGAGTAGAGCCTTAACATTTAAAAAATATTAATAAATTATGTTGCCATGCTACCATGAGCATAGTCTTTCATGCCACGTTGAAATCATGTCAATTGAAAAATTTACCCGAGAAAAAGTTTTATCTGTACACCGTTGGACCAATACATTATTTAGTTTTACGATGACACGCCCAGCACATTTCAAATTCACGGCAGGGCAGTTTGCGCGTATTGGTTTACAAGTGGGGGATGAACTGGTGGTTCGTGCCTATTCGGTAGTGTCATCTCCTTTTGATGAAACTCTGGAGTTTTTCTCGATTGTCGTTCCAGAAGGTAAATTTACCTCCAATTTACAGCACCTCAAAGTCGGGGATGAGCTGCATCTGGAAAAAATTCCTTATGGTTATCTGACTCTGGCACGTTATCAATTGCCTTTGCCTAAAGATCTATGGTTACTGGGTACCGGCACAGGGCTGGCACCGTTTATTTGCATGTTGCAAGACTTTGAAACCTGGAGCAAATACGAAAAAATTAATCTGGTTTATAGTGTACGCACCCGGGCAGAACTCGCTTATGTAGACCGGATTCAAGAAATCGCTAAAACCTTTGGCGAAGGACATACTGGTTTTAAATTTATCCCGATTATTACCCGTGAGCCTGATGCACCTTTGCACGACCGTTTACCGATTTTGATTGCCAATGGTGAGCTGGAAAAGGCAGCAGGTATCGCGTTTAATCCGGAAACGACGCATGTCATGCTTTGTGGTAACCCGGAGATGGTCGATGATACTAAAGAGGCCTTAAAAGCCCGTGGCTTGACCATGAACCGTCGTGGTGAAGGCAATATTGCAGTCGAGAATTATTGGTAAGGCTGAAGAATTTATGAGCAAAAGCTCCTACTTGAAGGCAATGCGGTTCACTGGAGAGGAGTCGCATGGTGATCTAGGGGATAAAGGGTTTTTGAGATATTAACTGTTCGAGATATTGTAGGCCTTGAACGCCTCTCCAAAACAAACTATCTATCCCTGATCTGCAGGCAATCGCCGCCTGGAAATAGTCGCGGAACTGCTCAACCTGAGTGTGGACTTGACCCACTTAACGGTGATATTGTGAATAAAAGTACTCAGATTCGAGAGCTTAAACAGATTTTTAAGATCTAAAATATCCTGCTGAAATACCATAAAAAATCCGATGCCAAACCTGACATCGGATTCCCTAATAAATTCCAAAATGATTCAAATGCTTAAGTAAAAAGCATTGCCCATTACGGAGGTTTTTTCGATTCAAGCTTAATGCACAAACATATCCATGGATTCACGGATTTCCTGAATAGCTGTTTCGACATCGGGGCTGAGCCAGGTCGGTTCAAAGAATCCGGCATAGTGCTCAATACGGTCTGCAGGCACCACCAGGCGAACCGGACAGTCTTCTTCCAATAATCGCCACGGAATAATCGGCACTTCATTATCCAACCATGCCGTTACATCTCGAATATCGATAATCATCGCATTGACACAGTCCGGAAAAGGCATCACGGAAAATTCTTCGGTACGACGGCGGAAATATTCCAGATCCTGCCAGCGCAGCAGGAAGCTTGGCTTGCTGAATTCAATAATTCCAATCAGATGCTGATCACGGCTGTAGTGCAGCATGCATTGATGTGTGACGTCAGTATCAAGATCAAGCGATACACTTTGTTGACGATACGCCATATAACTCGGGTGTATAAATGAGAAGGTGGATAATTATAACGCATTTCATCGCTGAAAGGCAGCGTCTCAACTGTCTTCACTAAAGCCTGCGGAACCGGTATGGCTTATGCATATCTTCAGGGAACAACGATAAAAACAACGAGGTTGCTATGTCAGAGTCAAAAAGTGTGATTGATACCAGTGTGACTGAAACAGCAGTACAAGAAGATTATTTTGCCTTGCGCCAGCTCAAGAAAGGCGCCGTAGGTTGGCTGCTTCTCGTCGGTCTGGGGGTCGCGTATGTGATTTTCGGTGACTTCGCTGGCTGGAATTTTGGTTTGGCACAGGGGGGGTGGGGAGGCATGTTTATTGCGACCATTGTGGTGGCATTCATGTATCTGTGTATGTGTCTGGCCATGTCCGAAATGTCGACCATGCTGCCGACTGCAGGTGGGGGTTACAGTTTTGCTCGTACTGCTTTTGGTCCCTTTGGCGGCTATCTGACCGGGAGTGCCATCCTGATTGAATATGCCATTGCTCCGGCAGCAATTGCCTGTTTCATTGGTGCCTATTGCGAAGCCTTGTTTGGTATTGGCGGCTGGATCATTTATCTGGTGAGCTATCTGGTTTTTATGGGCTTGCATCTGAAAGGTGCAGGTGAAGCACTCAAGATCATGTTTGTGATTACCGCAATTGCTGCGGTTGCCTTGATGGTGTTTATCTTTGGCATGTTGCCTCATTTTAATAGTGCAAACCTGTTTGATATTGCGGTCAGTACGGAAGCGGCGGGTGCAAGCAGTTTCCTGCCATTGGGCTATCTGGGCATCTAGGCAGCAGTGCCTTATGCGATCTGGTTTTTTCTGGCAGTTGAAGGTGTCCCGCTGGCAGCAGAGGAGGCCAAAGAGCCAGCTAAATCCTTGCCGCGTGGCCTGATTGGTTCCATGCTGATTCTGGCATTCTTTGCGCTAAGTATTTTGTTACTCGGTCCTGGCGCAGCAGGTGCAGATACGCTGAAAAATTCCGGTGCACCGCTGGTGGATGCCTTGGTGGCGGTCTATGGTACCAATACCTGGATGGCAAGTTTCGTGAATTTTGTCGGTCTCGCTGGTCTGATTGCCAGTTTCTTCTCGATTATCTATGCCTATTCCCGTCAAATTTTTGTGCTCTCACGTGCCGGTTATTTACCGAAAAAATTGTCCTTAACCAACAGCAATCATGCACCTTATTTGGCCATCATTATTCCAGGGATTATTGGCTTCCTGTTATCCCTTTCGGGTGAAGGTGATTTGCTGATTCTGATGGCGGTCTTTGGTGCCACTATTTCCTATGTCTTGATGATGATGTCCTACATCAAGCTTAAACTGTCTCGACCAAATCTGGCACGTCCGTATAAAGCACCGGGCGGTATTGTGACTGCGTCCATTGCGCTGGTACTTGCTGCGATTGCAGTGGTTGCAGGCTTTCTGGTCGATCCAAAAGTCTGGTTAATGGCAGCCGCTATTTACGTGGCACTGATTCTCTATTTCCTACTGTATAGCCGTCATCATCTGGTGGCCGGTACACCGGAAGAAGAATTTGTCCGTATCGAGGCAGCAGAAAAGGAATTGAAATAAACCATCTTGCAGGGAGAATACGCTTATGCTGTATCAGATCAATGTGGCCAGTCAGCATTATGTCTTTGAGGATTTAAAAACCTTATTGGCCAAGGCTACGCCTGAACGTTCTGGTGATCAGCTGGCAGGGATTGCGGCCGTGGATGCAACCGAGCGTGTCGCTGCACAAATGTGTCTGGCAGAGGTACCGTTACAGCAGTTTTTGCAAGAAGCAGTGGTTCCTTATGAAGAGGATGAAATCACCCGCCTGATTCTGGATGAACATGATGCTGATGCCTTTTATCCGATCTCGCATTTTACTGTCGGAGATTTCCGTAACTGGCTGCTGAGTGCAGATGCCACCACAGAAAAACTTGCTGCTTTAAAAATGGGCCTGATTCCAGAAATGGTCGCAGCGGTTAGTAAAATCATGCGCAATCAGGATCTGATTCTGGTGGCAAAAAAATGCCGAGTAGTGACTCGGTTCAGAAATACCATCGGGCTGGCAGGGCATCTTTCCACCCGCTTGCAGCCGAACCATCCGACTGATGATGTGATGGGAATTTCAGCTTCGATTCCGGATGGGCTGATGTACGGCAATGGTGATGCAGTCATCGGAATCAACCCAGCTACAGATAATCTGCAGAATTTGACTGAGCTGCTCAAACTACTCGATCACGTTATTCAGGAATATGATATTCCGACTCAATCTTGTGTTTTGACCCATATCACTTCCGGCATTCAGCTCGCCAATAAAAATGTTCCGATTGATTTAATGTTTCAGTCTATTGCGGGAACCGAAAAAGCCAATACCGGTTTCGGCATCAATCTGGCGCTGTTACAGGAAGGTTATGAAGCCGCTCTAAGCCTGCAACGCGGCACCGTGGGCCAAAATGTCATGTATTTTGAAACCGGACAGGGCAGTGCCTTGTCTAGCAATGGGCATCATGGCGTGGACCAGCAGACTTTGGAAGCGCGTGCCTACGCCGTGGCGCATAAGTTTAATCCCTTGCTGGTCAATAGTGTAGTCGGCTTTATCGGGCCGGAATATCTGTATAACGGCAAACAAATTATCCGGGCCGGGCTGGAAGATCATTTCTGTGGCAAGCTGCTCGGTGTACCAATGGGCTGTGATATTTGCTACACCAACCATGCCGACGCCGATCAGGATGATATGGATATACTGCTGACCTTGCTCGCCAATGCCGGCCTGAATTTTATCATGGGGATTCCCGGTTCAGATGATGTGATGCTGAATTATCAGACGACATCCTTTCATGATGCTCTTTATATTCGACAGCTATTAGGACTGAAACCGGCACCTGAATTTGACCATTGGCTACAACAGCAAGGCATTTTGGCGCAACAGTCCAATCAGCTGTACTGGCCGAACGAGTTACCGAAGCAATTTTCACGTCTGATCTTGTCTTGAGGAACTGCCATGAAACTGATTGTTGATGTGAAATTTGAGTCCCAATTACAGGATAATCCTTGGCAGAAGTTAAAAGCTTTTACCGATGCACGGATTGCCTTAGGTCGAACTGGGGGCAGCTTGCCGACTCGACCAAGTCTGGAATTTCAGTTGGCACATGCGCAAGCTAAAGATGCGGTACTGAAGCCACTTGATGTTGAATTCTTAAAATCTGGCTTAGCTAAAACGGGACTGCCTATTCTGGAAATTGAAAGCCAGGCGGTAGAGAAAGATCTTTATCTTAAACGTCCCGATCTTGGGCGTGTGCTTTCAGAACAGTCCAAAACGATATTGCAGCAATACCGGGCCGAACATCAGCAACATTGGGATGTAGCCATTGTGCTGGGAGATGGACTATCAGCACGTGCCATTGAGGAAAATAGCCTGCATTTTATTCCGGCCTTGCTAGAGGCATGCAAAGAACAAGGCTGGCAGATTGCCCCCTTAGTGATTGCCCGTGGCAGTCGTGTGGCACTGGGTGATGAATTGGCAGAAATTTTACAGGCGAAAATGCTGGTCATGCTAATTGGCGAACGGCCGGGTTTGAGCTCACCCGATAGTATGGGAATTTATTACACTTATAATGCTTTTAAAGGGTGTCATGATGCCTTGCGCAACTGTATTTCCAATGTCCGTTCTGCGGGCTTGGCCTATCCACTAGCTATCCAGCGACTGGTCGCATTGATGCGTAAATCCTGTGAGTTACAGCTTTCAGGGGTGCAGTTGAAAGATGAACACGAAACCCCAGTCGATATGCAACATAGCCCAGCCAAACGGCTATTTTAAAGTAGCATCTAGCAGAGAATTCTGATGGATTAGTGACTTACATCCCGTCACCATCTCACCATGTTTTGTCACAGAAGCCCTATTCACAGCTTGTTATTCTAAAAATCTACTTATGAATAACAAAGAGTGAGGATGGTTATGGTCGATGATTTCAATAAAAAACCACCTTTAAATCATCAGGCAGACGTGACGCAGAAAAAGCGTATCCCTGTTTATATCTTGATTTTGGTCGGTATTTTTTTACTCGCACTACTGTTCTATATGTTTGCTGACATGAATCCAGATGCGAATGATGCTCCTGCAGGACATCCAAATCCGAATGTACAGCCTGCTACCCCAAATAATTCAACTCCAGTCGGTGAGCCTACACAAGGCACCGCCACCATGAATGATGGAACGGAAGCTACAGCAACCGTGGGTGATGGCACAGAAGCAACAGCAACTGCGACTGATGGACAGGCGACTCAATAACTGAAAATACCTGAAAAGCTCTAGTGAACCACTGGGGCTTTTTTGCAATGGATGGTGATGTTTTAAGGTAGTGCCATCTACCTGGCTTGAGCCTGAAAACATCAAATCTAATATGAATCCGGAAAAAGAAGGGGCTGATTGTTTCAGGGAGATGCCCCCGATTTCAGATAAATAGCTTAATAACAAAGAGGGTAGAACAACATGAATGATTATATGAGAAGCCCGCGTGGTGGCTTCGATGCCATGTACTATTGGGATCAGTTCCATCCCATTCTTAGTGCAATTGCCATATTAGTAATTGGCTGGATCATTGCGTTACTGGTCTCGGCAGGCGTTAAAAAGCTCTTGCAGAAACTGGGTACCAATACACATTTAAATACGGCGACAGGTCATCACTCCAATGTGGAGAGCATTATCGCCCGCGTCGTGTTCTGGATTATTCTGATTATTGCCGTGATTGGTGCGCTGAATGTACTTAATCTTACCAGTGTCAGCGGTCCATTCAGTAATATGATCCAGCAATTCCTGTTATTTATCCCGCAGTTACTAGGTGCAATTGCAGTCGGATTCATAGGTTGGATTGTGGCCAATCTGGTCAAGATAGGGTTACAAAAGCTACTGGACCGAACGCAACTCGATGAAAAACTCAGTGCTGAAGTCGGTGTCAGTCCGATTAGTAAAAACATCAGTGAAATTGCTTACTGGTTAATTTTATTGCTGTTCTTGCCAATCGTACTGTCTATTTTGGGTCTCAACGGTCTGTTGTTACCAGTTCAAAATATGCTGACCGATGTCGTAAGCTACTTACCAAACATCTTCATTGCTGCAGTCATCATTTTTGTTGGTTATATCCTGGCGAAAATTGTGCGCGGTATTGTTGAAGGGCTATTAAACAGTCTGAACGTACAACAACATGCTGAAAAAGTAGGCATCTTTAAAAACTCGAATGTTTCCCAGGTGATTGGGTCATTTATCTTCGCCGTGGTGATCATTACCGCACTGATCATTGCATTTGAAGCATTGGGTATCGAGGCCATTTCTCAGCCTGCTACAGCCATGCTGTATGAAATCATGAATGCCATTCCGAATATCATCGCTGCTGCGTTGATTCTGATTCTGGCGTATGTGGTGTCTAAACTGGTAGCACGTCTGGTGGTTGAAGTAGTTGCCGGTACAGGTGTTGATGAAATTCCTGCCAAACTGGATATCCAGCGCTTTTTAGGCACGACTAAACTTTCCAGTGTAGTTGGTTTCCTGATCGTTTTATTCACTATGCTATTTGCGGTGTCTGAAGCAGCGAACCGTCTGGGCTTTGAACAGATCAGTGGCCTGATTGCGATGTTCATTTACTTTGGTGCCAACATTCTGCTTGGCGCGGTGATTCTGGTAATCGGTTTCTGGCTGGCAAATATCGTTGCGAATATCGTACAACGTGGTGAATATAACAGTTCACGTTGGTTGGCGAATCTGGTTCGTATCCTGATCATGGGTCTGGTTGTGGCAATGGGTCTGCGTGCCATGGGTATTGCCGATTCGATCGTGAACCTGGCGTTTGGCCTAACTTTGGGTGCTGTAGCAGTGGCATTTGCCTTGGCATTTGGTTTGGGTGGTCGTCAACCTGCGGAGCGTGTACTCACAGATTTGATTGATAAAGCCAAACGAGAAGCTAAAGAACCCAATCCAGTCAAAGAAAAAGCTGAGAACAGCATATTTTCTGGATTAGGTAGCAAGACCACAGGTACAAGTGCAGCCGACATGTCAGGTACTACAGGTGCGGCGATGGGTATGAGTTCTACAGATAGCTCAATGAGCCAGTCCTCTGGTGGTTCGCAAACTGCTACGGGTACTAGCGATTCCTCAATCACAACTCCAGGAGCAGGCATCGTGCCAAATCAGGATTCAGACAAGAGTACGCCTATGAGTACGGATTTATCCCATACTACCCCGGCAATCCTTACCACTGCACCACAGGATGATGAGTCATTAGGTATTGATCCTGTCAATCCGGATGCGGATCAGGCCGTACCAGATTCAGTAAAAGTCGATCCGACTCATCCACCAGCCAATAACCCATTTGGTTCAACCGGAGAAAAAGAGCCAGATGTCGATATTGACCGTTCAACTCAGAAAAAAGATGACCTGAAATAACCTTTTATTTTTAAGCAAAATCGACCACGCTCATGTGGTCGATTTTGTTCAGTCATAAGGAAAAATGAATGAATACCAAGAAACCTAACAAAGTTCTGGCGCCTTTAGTCATTGCAGGAATTACGATTGGCTTTTTTACCGCTGCCTATCGATTTATTTTTGTAAAGAGCAAGCAGGACGAGCAGTCTGAGCGGGAGCTGGATAAGAAAATACCAGAGGCAGACGAATTTAACTGAGAAGTCAATCCTGCTCAGTCGCTAGGAATAGAATTTATTTTTTAAAAAATATAGAATATTCAAGTGAATACTAAAATGATTTTGGTATTTTTCTTGCATTAAAAATATAAAGAAAAGGAGATCAACAATATGTGGAAAGCACTGCAACATAAATTCATGGCATCTTCAGCAGATGACTTACCGCTATGTCTGCGAGAAGCTCAAAAAATGCAGCTGGCGATTGACCGTCTAACCAATACTGCCAATCTTAACCTGTTTAAAACAGATTATCTGGAATGAGTTAAGTAGCAATCCAGATTATCTATTGATTAAATATATTCCGATGCGGCATGTGCCGATGACCATGCCCATTGGAAATTATAACCGCCCAAATGTCCGGTTACATCCAGCACTTCACCAATAAAATACAAGCCTTTCTGCTTTTTACTTTCCATGGTTTTTGAGGATACTTCCGTGGTGTCTACACCACCCAAAGTCACTTCCGCTGTACGATAGCCTTCAGTTCCTGAAGGTTTTACTTCAAAGCCATGCAGGCGTGCCGCAATCTGTTCCAGCTTGTCATCGCTGATATTACCAATGGCAGTTTCAGCGCTTTCAGTCCAGATCAGACTTTGTAATTCAGCCACCACACTTTTCGGTAAATATTCATTCAGTAGTGTACGCAGCAAGACTTTGGGCTGACTTTGTTTTTTCGTTTTAAAGAAATCCAGTAAGTCTACGCTCGGTAAGAAATCGACCTTAAAGCTCTGACCGACATTCCAGTAGTTGGAAAGTTGCAGGGAAGTTGGCCCACTCAAACCGCGATGGGTAAACAATAGCGCTTCGGTAAAGCTATTAAGCTCATTCGAGAGAGTTGCTTCTACGGCATTACCGCTTAAGCGCGTGGTGACTTCTTTAAATCCGTCAGAGAAGGTAAATGGAACCAGTCCGGCACGGGTTGGATAGACGTGATGTCCAAACTGTTTTGCAATCTCATAGCCAATGCCTGAACCGCCAAGCGTAGGAATCGATAAACCACCGGATGCGACGACTACAGATTCAACTTCAAAATATCCCAGTGAGGTCGCCACCTGAAAGCCTTGATCATCGACTGGATTCACTGCTTTCACTTCGCAGCTGGTTTTAATATCAACCAGCCCAGTTTTGTCACATTCTGCCAGCAGCATCGACAAGATATCTTTTGCACCATTTAAGGTAAATAGCTGCCCATGTTTGCGCTCTTCATAAGCAATGCCGTATCCACATACCAAGCCGATAAAGTCCCAGTTGGTATAACGCGTTAAAGCTGAAATCACAAAATGTGGATTGTGTGAAATGTAATTGCTCGGTTCGACTTCCAGATTGGTGAAATTACATTTACCACCGCCAGACATCAGGATTTTTTTGCCAACCTTATTGGCTTTTTCCACTACCACGACTTTACGCCCACGTTGCGCAGCCATATACGCCGTCATTAAACCTGAGGCACCGGCACCTATGACTAGAACATCGTATTGCTTGGAAGACATCACACACTCAAGGGAGAAGAAAAGGGAAGCATTATAGACAATTTTATTTCAGCTTTCTCTATTCCAGAAAAATCAGTTCCGTGATTGCAGATTCACAGTGGATTTTAAACATAAAATATTTGAAAGCTGTCTAAAACTCATGCATAGTTTTTGTACAAACTAAAAACATAATAACAAGGAAAAGCGAATGGCAAGCGCGGAAGATTTAAAACAATATAATCTCATTACTTATATTCTTTATATTTTAGGATTTTTTCTTGGTCTGACCCCATTTATTGCGATTGTGATGAATTATATCAAGCGTGATGAAATGCGCGGTACCTGGCTGGAAAGTCATGTCGACTGGCAAATTAAAACCTTCTGGATCAGTTTGCTGGGCTATATCGTCGGTGGCTTATTGACTGTGATCTTGATTGGTTTCCTGATTGTATTTCTGGTCTTTATCTGGCATATCTACCGCTTGGTCAAAGGGTTAATTGCCTTAAATAATAATCAACCGATTGAAGCTTAGGTTGCTGTAAAACCAAAGGGAATATGACGGCCTTGCAGACCACCAGTATGAATCACCAACAGTTTTGATCCAGCCGGAAAATAATTTTTCTCGATTAGATCAAAAATCCCCATCAGCATTTTAGCCGTGTAGATCTGCTCCAGTGGAATTGCAAATTCCGCTTCAAAATCCCGGATAAACTGCATCAAGGCTGCACTGGTTTTGGCATAGCCACCACAGCAATAATCATCGAGAATATTCCAGTTGGTTTTATTCGTTAGTTGAGCGATTTCATCTTTTAAAAATGAACCTTTCAGTGCAGAAAATCCTAAAACCTGTTGATGCCCATGACTGGCTTCGATCAATCCACTGATGGTGCCACCGGTGCCTACTGCACAACAAATCACATCAAATTGCGCATCGCCATCTTTTAATATTTCCTGACAACCTTGAATCGCCAAAGCATTGGTTCCACCTTCAGGAATAATATAATGTTCAGGAAATTGTCGAGCGAGTTCGGCCAAATACTCAGGCTGTTGCTTGCGTCGATATTCATCACGACTGACGAAATGCAACTGCATCCCGAATTGCTGGGCGGTGGCTAATGTTGGATTCAATGGGTGATCAGCCAGTTCTTCACCTCGAATCATACCAGCACTCTGAAAACCAAACTGCTGTGCGGCAAATGCAGTAGCGGCAATATGATTGGAATAAGCACCTCCAAAACTCAGAATATGCTGATAATCCTGTCTTTTGGCTTCAAGAAAATTGTATTTCAGTTTAAAAAACTTGTTGCCCGAAATTTGCGGATGCACCAGATCCAGACGACGTATTGTTAAAGTAATATCGTGAAAATTAATCTGTTGATCTGGAATATTTTGAGCAATTTTTTCAAACATAGACATTAAGATAGTAGGTTATTAAAACATTATAGCGGAAGTGCTAAAAATCAGAGCTTTTCAATAAGCCATTATTCGCTGAGAGCTATGGAGTTGGTTGTAGATTGTCACAAATATTCTGCTGATAATTTAAATAACAATGCTAATCTAAACAGAGGAAACCCTGAGGAGGGTAGAATAATGAAAATATTATCCTATGCTGTGTGGGTCAGCATGCTGCTCAGTCTGTCGGGCTGTGATGATGCGATGAATAAACCTAAAACAGAAACCCGCACCATGATTATTGGTGGCGTACCTGTACATGAGCAGGATTATCAACTGCTAGACAAGCATTTGAGTGCTCAGGATCAGTTAAAACCTTAAGTAATTGCCATAGTTAAAATTCATGATAAATCCAAAAATTTTTACAGCAAATCGTCAGGTTTTTGCTTAAAATAGCCCTTCAATTTTTAAGTCAGGTTATCTCGTGGAATCATTCTGGATTTTAGGTTCGATTGCTTTTGCCCTGATGTTAGGCGCAATGAGCCCCGGGCCGACTTCTATTTATGTGGCAAAAAACTCAATTGCCATTTCACGTAAACATGGTTTATTTACTGCATTGGGTACTGGTCTCGGTGCAGCGATTTTTGGTCTGTTGGCGGTTCTCGGTTTGCAGGCATTTTTACTAGCTGTACCTTCAGCTTATCTGGCCTTAAAAATTTGTGGTGGTTTATATTTACTTTGGCTGGCGTTTAAAATCATTAAACATGCCAAAGATCCAATCGAAGCGGATACAACCATTAGCAAACAGATGTCTTTACGTCGTGCCTTTACCACCGGTTTAATCACGCAGTTGTCCAATCCCAAAATTGCGATTGTGCTAGCCAGTATTTTTACCGCGTTATTGCCCAAAGAAATTCCAATATATTTTTATTTTGTTTTGCCTGTCTTATGTTTCTTTATTGATGCGGGCTGGTGTTCATTGGTCGCAGTTGCATTATCTGCGGAAAAGCCACGTTGTGTTTATTTGAAGTTTAAGGCCTTATTTGACCGCGCAGCAGGCGCAGTTATGACGGTACTTGGCTTAAAACTGATCTTTGGTATGAAGTAATTATTTCGTATAAACGCTCTGCTTATAAATAAAAAAAGCCCCTAGTCATAGAGGCTTTTTTATATCAATTAAAAAGTATTTTCTTCCGAATTAGCAGAAATACGATGAATCGACAAGTCTGCACCGTTGAACTCTTCTTCCTCAGTCAGGCGAATACCCATCAAAACCTTAAGCAAGCCATACACCAAAAAACCACCCGCCAAAGCAATGACAATCGCCAGCATTGTACCTAGGAGTTGTGAAATTAAAGACACTCCTCCCATTCCTCCGAGCCATTGCTGACCGAAGATACCCACAGCTAATCCACCAAAAGCACCACAAACACCATGTAAAGGCCAGACTCCCAATACATCATCCACTCTAAGTTTATTTTGGGTATAGGTAAAAAGTTTCACAAAAATAATACCGGCGCTGATCCCGATAAAAAAAGCACCCAAGGGATGGACAACATCTGATCCGGCACAAATCGCCACCAGACCTGCTAAGGGACCATTATGCAGGAAGCCCGGGTCATCTTTCCCCGCAACTTTGGCTGCTATTGTTCCACCGATCATGGCCATCAAAGAGTTAATGGCGACCAGTCCAGAAATGGCATCCAGCCGCTGCGCGCTCATGACATTGAAGCCGAACCATCCCACAATCAGAATCCAGGAACCCAAAGCCAAAAAAGGAATTGATGAAGGAGGATGCGCGGTGATCCGGCCATCTTTTTTGTAACGGCCATGACGCGCACCAAGTAGGATTATTGCGGCCAGTGCGATCCAGCCGCCCATTGCATGAACGACAACTGAACCGGCAAAATCATGAAAACTTGCACCAAATGCATGGGTCAGCCAATCCTGAAAACCAAGGTTGCCATTCCAGATCATACCCTCAAAAAACGGATAGATCAGCGCAACCAGAAATAATGTCGCTAAAGCCTGTGAACGCATTTTGGCACGCTCTGCAATCCCGCCAGAGATAATCGCTGGAATGGCTGCAGCAAAGGTCAACAGGAAAAAACAGCGCATCAGATTGTAGCCATGATCGGCAGACAAGGTTGCAGCATCATGGAAAAAGTGCTGTCCGTAGGCAATATAGTAGCCCACTAAAAAATAGGCGATCGCAGAAATGGCAAAGTCGGTTAGAATTTTACTTAAGGCATTGACCTGGTTTTTATGTCGAACTGTTCCAAGCTCTAAAAAAGCAAATCCAGCATGCATGGCAAGCACTAGAACTGCACCGAGAAGAAGAAATAATAAGTCTATATTTTGCATGGTGCGTTCCAATTTAGTGCTCGGGATCACAAAAGAAAATCAGTATATAGAGGCAAATGGATTGTAGAAGAGGCCTAAGCAAGGGAAATTTTGATGAAGAATTTCTTGAAATTGATAAGACTCGATATAAAGCACAATACAATTTTTGTGCACCAAACTAAGACACAGGAAGAGTTCATGAAATTCAAATTTATATTATATTTTTAGGTATTTATATTTATCGTGAGAAAAACGGTGTTAAAAAGGCATGCTAAAGGTGCACATGAAAAGTGAAAGATTTTTAAGAAAAAATTTAAAAATAAATGAAACCCTTGCTTTTAAATCTCAAAGCGTCATTTAAGTTTTAAATTTACCAAGTCATAGGGGAATCTGGCTGAAGGAGATTTAAAATAAATAAAACCCTAAAAAATTAGGGTTTCATGCTTAGATAAAATTATTGAAGTATTCAATTAATCTTTAAAATGTACCGGAATCCATTGATAGCTTTTATTGTCTTTAGAATAAATATGTCCAATCCCCGGAAATGGCAAATGCGGTGCAGCTACCGTCTGACCATTCTTCGCATATTCAGCAAAATACTTTAAGCGGGTTTCAATCGCCTTTTTCGGATCGACATCGAAGTCAACGCCGGTCTGTGGACGATCAAACTGCAGCGTATGTGAATGCACAATATCTCCAATAAACACCATCTGCTGACCTTGTGATTTTAAGCTAAAACCAAAATGCCCCGGTGTATGTCCAGCCGAACTGATGACATCGAAAGCATGGATTTTATCGCCAGTTTTAAAGGTTTTGAGCTGATTCTTGGCCTGATAGGGGGCAATGGCTTTCTTGATTTTATCGACTGTGCCCAAAAAACCTGCCTGCTTGGCTTTTGGTAATTTGTCTGTTGTTTTAGGATTCATCCAGAAATCCAGTTCAGTTTGAGACACATAAATATTGGCATTGGGAAAATTGGCCACGCCATTATTGCTGATGCCGCATACATGGTCAGGATGCAAATGCGTGAGCAGGATGGCATTGACCTGTTCAGGTTTATGCCCTGAAGCCTGTAAATTGGAATACACTGAACCTAGGTGTGGACCATTACAGCTTGAAGTTCCGCTATCGACCAGAACCAGTTCTTTGGCTGTATTGACCAGAAAGGCATTCACGGATGTCTGGATGCCTTTGGCCTGATCGACGTAGTATTTTTTCAAGATCTGATCGGCTTGGGCTGCTGGAATATCTTTAAATAAGGCTTTGGACAGATAATTGCTACCATCCAGCAGGGCAGTAATCTGGTAATCTCCGAAGTTATGCTGATAATACCCCGGAACCTGTTTTTGTTGTTGGGTGCTAGAAACGGTTTGTGCATGTGTTTGAGAGATACCCGTCATTGAACCTAAAGCAAGCAGTGACATGACGAGAGAAGATGTGAAGTATTTCATGGCTATTCTTATGTAATTAAAGTCAATTCTATGTATTAGCACGGATGCCAGCAAAAAAGAATATGAATATATTTACCATTTTTTTAAATAGCAATGCCGATTTGGCATCTGTACTAAAAATTAAGTCTGAATCTGTATATTGATTTTTTGAAAGTAAAGAATTTATTTTTGATGAAAATATTATTATAAATAAAATGCTTAGATACATTTCACTTTTTATGAAAAGCTCGTTAACATGGGGTATTACGAACAAGCTTTGGGTGTCGCGATGAGTTTTTGGAAAAGAAAAAACAATGCCAGCTTTGTATTTTTCATTATTACCTTATATTCACTACTGGGCTTTGGACTGGGCTATGTGATTTGGGAATTTGTGTTGCAAGGCTAAGTGACCCAGCAATAAAAAAGCCTCTAGAGATAGAGGCTTTTTTATGATCGTATGAAGGTTTTATTATGAGATTTTCTAGAAAAAACATTAGGGTCTGTTGACATTTACTGTTCATAATTAACCCTATAAAGGTAGCCATAAAAATATACAGGCTAAAGCAACAGAACTTTGATAATTTCTTTTGAGCTTGTCATATCG